>NZ_LMVE01000111.1:0-11449 GCF_001432185.1 Cylindrospermopsis sp. CR12
ATGAACTTATATTAAGACAGATGTTTAGTTTTGTAAAGGGGTTTTTACAAAAATTTTTAATAATTTTGCCAATTAGGGATTTTGCTATATGTAGTAAGGATTTTCGACTACTGTAGGTATTTTATATGTATGTAGATCAGATTTTTTTATACATTTAATTATAATCATCCCGGATAGTTGAGTTTCTTATTAAACTCAAGCTACAAGATTGGTGAAGTGTTTAGAGAGGCGATCGCACGACTATTTTAGTCAAGGAATATTTGCGCAATTCGGGACTAGAATTTGCAGCTGGTAACCAGTTCGGTACTGATACCTATTTTCCCTTCTTTAGGGCCCAGCTGAAGGCGGTCAACTTTCCCGCAAACACACGGCAAAGCCCCTAAAGGTTAAGCAAAGGGGAATTAATTGCCAAATCTCCCCCACTGCGGTTTAAAACTGGTAAATGAGGCTTTTAACCTGATGATTAAATTGTCTATAGCTGACAATATAGACCTCCAAGTTATAGTGTTTATAAAGAACTAGGGAGCGGCGAATAGCTTGGATAATCCACTCCATTTTAATTTTAAACTCTTGTGTGGACTTGTGATAATATGTTTGCCACGCGAGCTCCCATAGGGAGTGCTTCGCGATCGCCTGTGATTTCTATATACTCCTAAATTAAGACCACAGATATTTTTAAAAACCAAAACCAAAGTGCTAAAACTGAGTCGATGATTTTAATTTGTAACTGTTATCAAGCTAATTCCTCAAAAACAATATCCTCATAAACCGACTGAATGGGAAAACTTAAATCAATACTTTGTAGCTCGATATTATCCCCCGACTGATAATTAAAAATCTCCCAATTACCCCGATCATTTTTGCGGTATAAATCAATCGCTATTTTCTCAGCATCAACTAAAAGATAATCTTGCAAACTAGGATTACGACGATACAATCTAAATTTATCCCCTCGGTCATAACTGGCCGTACTGGGAGATAAAACCTCAACAATTAGACAGGGATATTGAATTGCTTGGATTGCAGTGCGATCGCCCTCGTCACACTAAACCAACCAACTTCTTATCTTAGCAGATAACAAATCAATTATAGCAGTAGCTGCTACTAGAACAATTAAAATCGCACAGACTTTTTGATATTGGAAAGCGCCAAAGCTTTGATAAAGTGAAACACCTATGCCACCAGCTCCCACTATGCCCAGAACAGAAGCGGAGCGGACATTAGATTCAAATCTATAAAGCGTAAAAGAAGTCCACAAAGGCATAACCTGGGGAATCACACCATAAATGACCTCTTGAATATGACTAGCACCAGTAGCTCTAATCCCATCCACTGGACCCGGTTCAATAGATTCTACTGCTTCAGAGAACAATTTACCCAATACTCCAGTGGTGTGTACAAATAAGGCCAATACCCCTGCAAAGGGACCTAACCCCACTGCCACTACAAATATCAATGCAAACACTATTTCATTAATAGCACGCATAGCATCTAATACTCGCCTTGTTGGTTGCACAATCCATATTGGGCACATATTATTGGATGCTAGGATGGATAAGGGAACAGAAACGATCGCCGCCATTAGGGTTCCCCAGAGTCCCATAGAAATTGTAATTACAGTTTCAGAAAAGTAATATCCCCAGTCGGAAAAGTCTGGTAGAAAATATGATTTAACATACTCCACCATATTGTCTCCACGTTGCAGAAGCACTAAGAAATTTAATTCACTTTGTAGATAGGAGGCAATAAGGGCCACAGCAATTGCTAAAGCTAATAGAACTCTTTTAATGTTGATAATTTTGGCTTCTTGCTCCAACATTGCCAAAACGTTAGGAGAAGGATCACCATTTTTTGAGTTGTCTGACATGTTCGTGTACACTTAGATTTAATGTATTATATTTAGTGATATATTTGGTGTGGTTGTTTGGCAAGGTAGCTGTTGATCTCTAACTTAGTTTTTAAAAATCAACAGCTGATAATTACTAGTAATTAATTGGTATTAACGTCCTTGCAGTTTTCGTAGTTGGCTATTCAAGTTGTTTAATTTTTGTTTATCCGCAGGGGTTAGATCAGTTTTAGCCTCCAAGTCCAAAACCTGTTTAGCAAGGTCCAACTCTCGAATAGGGTTCCAGGTTTTATCATTAGCTGGGACCAAGGCTGACCATTGCAAAGGTTCTAAGATTTTTTTGTCTTTGAAATTGTAGAAGAAATTCTGCAATTTTTTCTTCACATCAGCTGGTAAATCTTTACGATAAGCTATGGGATCACTAGGGATAATTGGTGATGTCCAGATGATCTCAATGTTCTGTCTGGCTGAAGGATTAGTTTTTTCCAGTCTTTCTAGAGACTCATTATTATTAGTGGCTACATCTACCTGGTTATTTGCCACTGCTAAAGCTGTAGCTTCGTGACTACCTGAGAAAATTAAGCGTTTAAAAACTTTCTTGGGGTCAACTTTATTTTTGCCAAATACATAGTAGCTAGGTACTAAAAACCCAGAGGTAGAGTTAGGATCGTTAAATGCAAAAGTTAATTTACTCGCATTTCGGATCACATATTTATCCCCACCCTGTTTCTTTGCTGCTGCTGTAATTGGATTACTCTTATTGGCAATTAGATGAGCATAGTAACCTTTTTTTCCATCGCTAGAAACAGTTTGGGCAAAGGCTTCTGCATTGGCAATTTTAGCAGCTTCAATATAGGATTTACCACCATACCAAGCTATTTGCACCTGACCAAAACGCATAGCCTCAATTACTCCCGCATATTGGGTAGCATAAAAAGCTCGCACTGGAATACCTATAGAACTTGATAACGCTGCAATAAATGGTTCCCAAAGGGGTCTTTGATTGGCTTGGGATTCTGTGGAAATAATACCGAAGTTCAGTTCTTTTATTTGTTGGGCTTGTACTGGCTCAATACCTCTGTTACCAATGGTGGCAATGGCTTGAGTACCTAATAAAGACGCACCAAATAAAGCGGAGCTTTCAATGAATGATCTGCGTTTCATGGCTATTCCTCAATGATGTTTATAAGTGATATTTTCTGCTGGTGCGCAAGATTTAAATGCGGAAAAAACTCGAGTTTAGAAATCATAGCAACACTTCACCATGTCCTCGCATTACCAATTCTTCCACAGCTGCACCATAAATTTGGTTTAGTTTCCTATCATCCAATTCTACAGTTGCGCCATCGAATTTTACTTCTCCATCCTTCAAGGCAATTGCCCTACTAAAGTAGTTTCTTACCATTTGAATTTGATGTAAAGAGGCTACTACACTAATTCCATTATCTCGGTTAAGCTGCACCAGCAACTCCATTACTTTACGTGCTGACTCTGGGTCTAATGAAGCAATGGGTTCATCCGCTAATATAATCTTTGCCCTCTGAACTAAACAACGAGCAATGGCTACCCTTTGCTGTTGTCCTCCCGAAATTGTAGAGGCTCGCTTGTAAGCATGCTCAATAATTCCGACCTGTTCCAGCGCAGCTAGAGCTTGAATTTTTTCTTCTTTAGTAAACAAATGTAGTGTTGAACGTAAAGTAGACACTCTGGCCAGGTTACCAACCAAAACATTCTCAATTACTGTCAACCGATTTACTAGATTAAACTGCTGGAAAATACAACCAATGCGACTGCGTAACAGTCTGACTTTCGAATGTAGTTTTCCCTGACTTTGCAAGGTGGTACCATATACGGTGACCTCACCAGCATCAGCAGTTTGTAAGCCATTAATGTGCCGCAAGAGTGTGGACTTTCCTGAACCGGATGCACCAATTAGGGCTACCATGTCCCCTTCATATATGCTACATGACACTTGTTTTAGTGCCACTTTGCCTTTAAAACTCTTGGAAACATTGTTAATCGTAATACTCACTGTGTTTGTTGTTGATTCATCGTCTAGTTTGACCCTAGATTAACAGCGGTTGGTTAAGTAATAGTTAAGTAAAGGATAATTTTAGATGTAAGATGTAATATCGGGTTTCCTAAGATTGGATGAAGATTAGCAATCACCACCTCAGTCAAACCAACCTACGTTAAATGGCAAAGCGCAAAACTGATTTTTTGGGTAAAATGGGAGATAAATTGTTGGGAAACGTATAGCACTATGGCTTCAGCCGTTTTAATCGAACATCTAAGGAAAAGCTACGGTAAGGTCGTCGCAGTCAAAGATGTGTCTTTTGAGGTACAATCGGGAGAAATCTTTGGTTTACTTGGTCCCAATGGTGCAGGTAAAACTACTACTCTCCGCGCTCTTTGTACTCTGACTACCCCAGATGCTGGAAAAGTTCAAGTTTCGGGTATATCTGTTGTGGACCATCCCAAATTGGCACGACAAAGGTTGGGTTATGTCGCTCAGGAGGTAGCCATAGATAAGATATTAACGGGTAGAGAACTATTACAACTGCAAGCAGCTCTTTACCATCTACCCGGTGCAGCAATCAAGGAGCGAATTGCTAAGGTTTTGGAGTTGCTTGGTTTACAGGAATATGCAGATCAAAAAACTGGAACCTATTCTGGTGGTTTACGTAAACGTCTAGATCTAGCAGCTGGGTTATTACATTCTCCAGATGTGTTAGTTTTGGATGAACCAACGGTAGGATTGGACATAGAAAGTCGAATTGTAGTCTGGGATTTCTTGCGCAAATTACGAGCAGCTGGTACTACTGTAGTCATCACTAGTCACTATTTAGAAGAGATTGATGCTTTGGCAGATAAAGTGGCAATTATAGATAAGGGTCTGGTAATTGCTACTGGTACACCTGCTCAATTAAAAGATCAAGTGGGAGGCGATCGCATTACTTTGCGCATCCGGGAGTTTTCACATCAGGAGGAAGCAGAAAAGGCCAAGAACTTATTGGCAACTCTACCTTTTGTGCAGGAAATAATCATTAATTCCGCCCAGGGAAATTCTTTGAATTTAGTTGTTACCCCGCAAAATGATGCCCTAATTACTATTCAGCAGACTTTAAGTAATGTAGGTCTACCAATTTTTGGTATTGCCCAATCCCGTCCCAGTTTAGATGATGTTTACTTGGCTGCTACTGGTAAGACATTAATGGATGCGGAGTTAGCAGCGGTAGCTAATCGTGATCCTAAAGCTGAGAAAAAGCAAAATATGAGATAGGTTGGCAATATACAATCCTAACCAGTTAGTCAAGGGACCTAAAAATCCTCATATATTCATCAATAACTTCGCCCAATCTAAATCATTATGAAGACAGATATCAATTTACCATCCGTTACTTCTCCCTCCCTTATGGTTTCTGACACTGGATCTAGTTTTATAGGGGAAATCACCCAAGAAACTTTAGCTCTAACCCGTCGTCTATTTATTCAACTACAGCGTCGTCCTTCTACCCTCATAGCTGGTATTATTCAACCAGTAATGTGGTTAGTGTTATTCGGCGCATTGTTCCAAAATGCCCCCCAGGGTTTATTTGGTTCCACTGCCAATTACGGACAATTTTTAGCTGCTGGTGTGATAGTATTTACCGCTTTTGCTGGGGCTTTAAATGCCGGTTTACCGGTTATGTTTGATCGGGAATTTGGCTTTTTAAACCGGTTACTGGTAGCACCTTTAGCTTCTCGGTTTTCTATTGTGTTTGCTTCTGCTATTTTCATCATTAGCCAAAGTTTACTTCAAGCAGCGGTGATAGTTGGTGCAGCAGCACTACTGGGAGCCGGACTACCAGATATCAATGGACTAGTGGCGATCGCCTTGATCGTATTTTTACTGGCATTGGGAGTTACAGCTATTTCCCTGGGTTTGGCCTTTGCTTTGCCTGGACACATAGAACTAATAGCAGTAATTTTTGTAAGTAATTTACCTCTATTATTTGCTAGTACAGCCTTAGCTCCATTATCTTTCATGCCAGAGTGGTTAAAAATCGTAGTTGCTCTCAACCCTTTGAGCTATGCCATAGAACCAATTAGGCATTTATATCTCAATAGTGATTGGGAACTAAATGATGTGGTGATGGAGGTGTTTTGGGGTAATGTTAGCTTTGGAGGATCCTTGTTAGTATTATTGGGATTTGCAATAGTGGCTTTATTAAGCATTCAATCCCAATTACGCAAAACCTTAGCCTAACCTTGTTAAAACAGACAAAACGGAGGGGAAATCATGAACAAATATTTTTTGAAGGGTAAACTTTTGCTGGTTTGTGGTGCAGGAATAGGTCTTATTGGTTTATTTGCACCACAACCAAGCTTTGCTAATACCGCTATTACAAGTCAACCTTTGAATAGTCCGGACAACACAAATCCTTTGGTAAATGATTCGGGACTTGATATGTTCAATATAATTCATCGGTTGAACTTTGGCCCATTGAACTGGGACCCTAATCAGCAAAATCAGCAGTTAGAGGATGCAGCAGCAGCCTTTAAAGCCCGTCAAAATCAGATATTGCAAAATCAGCAGCCATCAAAGATAAAAGTAGAAGAAAATAGACCTGGTGGCAATACTGATGGTAGTAATACAGAAAGAAAGTAGTTGCGGATAAAACTAAATAGGTGGATGATTATGTTAACATCTTTAATTGATAGCGAAGACAGAGCAGCTGTTTATGCAGCTAAAACAAAAACTGCTGTTTGCGATCGCTCCCATTGGGGAAGAATTGAAGTTACTGGTGAAGATAGATTGCGTTTTTTACACAATCAAAGCACTAATAACCTTCAATCTTTACAACCAGGTAGTGGATGTGACACTGTGATGGTCACTTCCACAGCTAGAACCATAGATTTAGTGACTGGATATGTCTTAGAAGACAGAGTATTATTACTAGTCTCACCCAATCGGCGGGAATTTTTACTCTCCTGGTTAGACCGTTATATATTTTTCGCAGACCAGGTGACCCTGACAGATATAACCGAGCAAACAGCAACATTCACTCTCCTGGGTCCAGAAAGTGATACCATAATCAGTAAACTAGGTGCAGCATCACTTCTGAGTCAACCTGATGGTCATCACATTTCAATCAATGGCATCATTTTTGCTGTTGGTACAGGATTAGCTATACCTGGCTATACCCTAATTCTCCCCAGAGCAGAAAAACAGCAAATTTGGCAGCAACTCCTAGATTGGGGAGCAGTCAAATTGAGCGATCGCCATTGGGAAATGCTGCGGATTTCCCAAGGTCGTCCCGCTCCCGATGCAGAGCTAACGGATGATTATAATCCCTTAGAAGTTGGTCTTTGGCAGACAGTTTCGTTTAATAAGGGTTGTTACATTGGTCAAGAGACCATTGCCAGACTAAATACTTACAAAGGGGTAAAACAACATTTATGGGGAATTAAGCTAAAAAATTGTGCACAACCGGGAACTATAATTACCATATCAGAAGAAAAAGTTGGTAAACTTACCAGCTACATAGAAACTCCTGAAGGACACTTTGGGTTAGGTTATATTCGTGCGAAAGCAGGAGGCGTGGGTTTAACTGTAGAAGTGGGAGAAACTCAAGGAGAAATTGTGCCAGTCCCTTTTGTTTCCTGGGAGTATCCTCAATAATTGAGGTATAGCAATTTATGAGCTTTTTAATTTAGGATGAATTTATGTTAGTTAATGCGATAGTCGCCTATTTACACTATTTGAGCTTAGCAATTATCTTTGGTTCCTTATGTACAGAACTATTTACCCTTAAACCAGACCTAACCAATAAAGAAGGATGGCGAGTTCTTATAGCTGATAGCGCCTACGGAATTGCAGGGGTTACCGTCCTAATCACAGGTGTTCTCCGAGTTTTGTACTTAGAGAAAGGAGCTGCATACTATACTCATCAACCGGTTTTCTGGTTGAAAATATCCATATTTATCCTGGTTGGGTTATTGTCCTTGTATCCCACCTTTTCATTTTTGATGTGGATTAAAAATCTCCGTAATCAGAATTCCCCAGAAGTCAGTCCCGAAAAAATCAATCTGCTCAAAACTATTATTCGTCTAGAGCTTGTGGGATTTAGCCTAATTCCCCTTTTTGCTTCAATGATGGCAAGAGGAATTAGACTAGGATTATAATAGGTGTGTCTTTGTTTGTACCCATTTTCTCCTCTATAGGTAGCTTGCAAGCACTAAATCCCACACAAGGAGATAGGGTATGTAAGGAGTTTGTAAAAATTTGTTGCAACTAGCAAAGTCAGTTTAGGATAAAGATCCATCTATGTTATAGTGGGGCGGTAAATAATTATCTTTTCTAATTACAGGGAATCTAGTATGGCTCTCCATCTTGGTGATACAGTACCAAACTTTACACAAGCATCAACACACGGTGAAATCAACTTCTATGAGTGGGCGAGTGACAGCTGGGTAGTGCTGTTTTCCCACCCTGCTGATTACACACCTGTTTGTACCACAGAATTAGGCACAGTTGCTAAATTAAAACCCGAATTTGACAAACGTAACGTCAAGGCGATCGCATTGAGTGTGGACGATGTAGAATCCCACCAAGGATGGGTAGGGGATATTGAAGAAACCCAAAGCACCACATTAAACTATCCAATTATAGCGGATCCAGACAAAAAGGTTTCCGAGCTATATGATATGATTCACCCAAATGCGGCGGCCAATATTACAGTGCGCTCCGTATTTGTCATTGATCCCAATAAAAAACTTCGTCTTTCCTTCACCTATCCTCCCAGCACCGGACGTAACTTTGATGAGCTGTTGCGAGTCATTGATTCCCTGCAATTAACTGATAACTACAGTGTAGCAACTCCAGCGGATTGGAAAGACGGAGATGATTGCGTAATTGTACCATCCCTAAAAGACCCAGAAGTTCTGAAAGAGAAATTTCCCAAGGGTTATCAAGAAATCAAACCCTATTTACGGTTGACCCCCCAACCCAATAGGTAGAGGTTAGATCCAAACACATGGCGTGCCAAGCTCTTGCTAGCGCGCCCAGCATATAATGAATAAAAATATAATTACTCAAACCTATAAGCAGTGACTTAATCTAATTAGTATGGATATTAAAAGAGGATTTATTGGCACAATTGGCAACACTCCACTAATCAGACTGAACAGCTTTAGTGAAGAAACCGGTTGTGAAATTTTAGGTAAAGCGGAATTCCTCAATCCTGGAGGATCCGTTAAAGATCGTGCTGCACTATACATTATTGAAGATGCAGAAAAAAAGGGTTTACTAAGACCTGGTGGTACTGTGGTAGAGGGAACTGCGGGTAATACAGGGATTGGATTAGCTCATATATGTAATGCTAAAGGTTATAAATGTTTGATCATTATTCCCAATACCCAGTCCCAGGAAAAAATAGAGGCGCTGACAACATTAGGGGCGGAAGTTCGTCCAGTACCAGCAGTGCCCTATAAAGATCCTAACAACTACGTGCGACTGTCTGGTAGAATAGCTGAGGAAATGTCTAATGCCATTTGGGCGAATCAATTTGACAATTTAGCCAATCGTTGTGCTCATTACGAGACCACGGGGGAGGAAATTTGGCAACAGACAGGTGGTAAAATAGATGGTTGGGTAGCAGCAACTGGAACAGGGGGAACTTATGCTGGGGTGGCAATGTGCTTAAAAGAAAAGAATTCTAATATTAAATGTGTGGTTGCTGATCCCTTGGGTAGTGGTTTATATAGTTATATTAAAACTGGTAAGATAAGTATAGAGGGTAATTCCATCACCGAGGGAATTGGTAATAGTAGGATTACAGCGAATATGGAGGATGTTCCCATTGATGATGCGATTCAAATTAATGATCAGGAAGCTTTGAGAGTGGTATATCAGTTGTTAAGAAAAGATGGTTTATTAATGGGTGGTTCAACGGGGATTAATGTTGGTGCAGCTGTAGCTTTAGCTAGGGAGTTGGGTCCAGGGCATACTATTGTGACTATTTTATGTGATAGTGGGTCTCGTTATCAGTCGCGTATATTTAATCCCGAGTGGTTAGCGACTAAAGGTTTGGTAATGGGTTAGGGATTGTCTTGTCTTGACCTTGTAAAAGTCTAAATTGGGGTTTTTGGCAACATATAGTGGTAGTACAGTGTAAAATTGTAGTATTAAATTGCCTAAAAGTCAAATCCGAGCAAATTAATTATGGCTCTTCAGTATAGGGAATATAAATTTCAAATGTAGCTCCTTTCTGTCCAGTTTCCTGAATATATCCATTCATCTGAATTAATGTTTTGCGGATAATGAATAATCCCAAACCGCTACCATAACCTTCTGTTGCTGTAGTTTTCATAGGTTGAAATATCCAATCTTTCCTACTGGGACTGATACCTTGACCGTTATCATTAAACTCAATAAATAGATATTTCTGTGAACCGGGAATCCTAGCACCACGAATTCCTGAAGGATTGACAGTATCTCGGGAAATAATCTGAATTTGCAAATCTGCTTTTTGAGAGTTATGTTTGATGGAATTTTCTACTAATTCATTGATAACACTCTTAATTTTTTCTTCATCACCATTAAAATATGAGTCACCATTTTGGATATTTAGAGTAATACAAGCATTATCAATTTGAGTATTAGATTCCCATTTTTCAAATAGTTTCCTAACTGGAAAGTGATGTTTTTTAAGTTTAATACCTTCATTAATTGCTTTTAAATCATTAAGAGCAGCTTGACTCAACTCTAGCTGTATTAACAGTTTGTTGAATTGAATATACTGAGGGTCTTCATAGGGAGTTTTCTTAATCATACGTCGAGTTTTAGATTCAATAATTGCTAATTCGTTGTTAACAAAATCAGAAATATCATGAGCGGTTTTAGTAACGACTTCTAGGATATGTTGATATTTATTATTGGTATTGGCAATAGTTTCGTCGGTACTAAAAAATTCAAGTTCTGATTTTTCTGCTGCGCGACGACTGTTAATCTGTTCCAATACATCTTCAATGCTTGCAATAATAGAAGTGAGTACCTCATTTTCATCTTTGCAAGCACGTAATATTCTGTAAGCAATTGCTTTAAGAATACTAATCTCATTAGCAATTTTGTGATAAATTGATCTATTAAGAATTTGAGCATCATTTAAAGCATGATCATAATCAGGATGAACCATTTCAAAATATTCTTTTTGACTAGTGTTTAGTCTTAACATTTCCCAGGCCTCACCATATCTTGGTGAATCTTCAGTAATTTGTCGTAACATTTTTACAGCATTCTCGTTATGAGGATTATTAGCTAGGATACTTCTCGCACTAGATAGTATGGACTTCTCCTTATCATCTGACTTATCAATTGCTAAGTTAAAGTAAGAATCACCTTTTTGGTACAATTTAAGACAGTAATATAGTCTACCTAAGGTAATATGAATAACATTAACATGATATTGTTTTAATTTTCTAGTGTCTATCTGCTCAATTTGAGTGATTGCATCCTTATATCTTCCTAGCTGTTCTAAACACTTAGCGAATATAAAAAATATATAATTATCAGGTTGAATTTGTAAGGAACGCTGAAGTATTTCACAGGCTTTTTTACAA
>NZ_LMVE01000112.1:0-1364 GCF_001432185.1 Cylindrospermopsis sp. CR12
AAGGTCACCTTGGTAATTATCCGTTGCGAGTATACCATGACAAAACATAAATTAGCAACAGTTTTAGATTGAATGATAAAAATATTTTATGATCTGGTTTTTATTGGTATGGGTTAGGTTGGTTAAGATTTGTATGAATAATATGTGGGTGAGTCACATGATCTATTTCTACACAAACACACTACCCACTGCTATATTTCCTAAATCCGGTAAATTACTACTATATCCCGTTAGATTAATCACCAAATCTGTAGCAGGATTAAACCCTCCTACCCCATCATTCACTATTAAATAAGTGCCACCTATTCCTTGTGCTGTTGACACGACCAATGCTGCACTGTTGGTCCCCAAACCCTGATTTCCACTTGTTGCTCCATTCCCATCAATAAATACACTATCCACCAAACTATTCAATGTACTAGCACTGTTATTGCTAGCACGGGTTAATACACTTGGTGACACTCCATTCACCCTTATCTTGTCCTTGCCAAATTGAAAATCCCCTATTCTATCTGGTTTACCCACTACGGAATCCCCAAGGTTAAACACAAAGGTGTCATTTCCTTTTAGTCCTGTCAGCACGTTTTGACCACTGTTTCCGGTGATTATATTGTCCCTCATGTTACCTATGCCATTGATATCCCCCGTACCCCAGAGGGTTAAGTTCTCTATCTGTGGGAGGGAAGCTAGATTATAGTTAATACTGGAAAATACAGTGTCATTACCTTCGTTCGGTAGTTCAATAATCACCACACTCGCACTATTTACCCTAATAATGTCATCCCCTTTTCCGGGCATTACCGTGGTTTGACCCCTGGTGGCATTTATATCATCTCCTTGGTCTGTGCCAGATATTACTTTGGGTTGATTGTCATCATTGGTAATTGTCCCTGTGACTCCAGTAGTGGTTCCAATGGTGTAACCAGTACCTGATGCTAGGGTTAAGATGACTGTTTCATCATTTTCTACTGTGCTGTCAGCAGTGGGGTCAACTGTAACTGTAGCTGTGGATGACCCTGCTGCAAAGGTGACGGTTTTTGTAGTTCCTGCGGTGGTAATTCCTGTATAATCCGTGCCTATTTTGGCAGTTCCCCCCACGGTGTAGTTGACAGTGAGGGCATTTGTCCTAACTCCCGTGCGGGTGAAGGTGTAGATAAGGTTGGGTGTGCCATCTTCTGTAACGGTTGTAGGAGATGTAGGAGAAACGGCTAGGGTGATGGAGGACGTTGTGGATAATGGAACCAGGCGATCGTCGTTAAATGGGTCAGCGAAGGATACCACCCCACTTGTCAACTGACTGCTCACACTACTGCTGTTCCCTCCAGACCAACCTCCCCAGGTCACAACAGAGCCATCGCTTTTTA
>NZ_LMVE01000112.1:1417-3342 GCF_001432185.1 Cylindrospermopsis sp. CR12
CTGCTCACACTACTGCTGTCCCCTCCATAACCAGATTCACCCCAGGTAACAACAGAGCCATCGCTTTTTAGCGCCGCAAATGCACCATAAGTGGAGAAAATCTGGGTGACACCGGATGTGAGACTGCTGCTCACACTACTGCTGTCCCCTCCATAGTCAGACCGCCCCCAGGTAACAACAGAGCCATCGCTTTTTAGCGCCGCAAATGCTCTAAAATTGGAGAAAATCTGGGTGACACCGGATGTGAGACTGCTGCTCACACTACTGCTATTCCCTCCACTACCAGACGGCCCCCAGGTAACAACAGAGCCATCGCTTTTTAGCGCCGCAAATGCATACCATGTAGAAAAAATCTGGGTGATGCCGGAAGTGAGACTGCTGCTCACACTACTGCTATTCCCTCCACTACCAGACGACCCCCAGGTAACAACAGAGCCATCGCTTTTTAGCGCCGCAAATGCATACAATGTGGAGAAAATCTGGGTGACAGAAGTGAGACTGCTGCTCACACTACTGCTGTTCCCTCCCCAATCAGAGTGACCCCAGGTAACAACAGAGCCATCGCTTTTTAGTGCCGCAAATGCAAGTTCATTGGAGAAAATCTGGGTGACACCGGAAGTGAGACTGCTGCTCACACTACTGCTGTTCCCTCCATAACTAGAGTCACCCCAGGTAACAACAGAGCCATCGCTTTTTAGCGCCGCAAATGTAAAACCATTACCAAACTCATGCCGTGTCCTATGGTATAGACTCTTTGCAATACTTCCCCTAACCACAGTCCCCGGTGCCACATCGTTATCCAAGATGGTGCCAGTCACCGCACCACTAGTACCCAACGCATATCCCGCCCCTGCTGCCAAGGTTAGTGCCACAGTTTCATTCCCATCACTAACCACATCTGAACTGGGGTCTAAACTGAGAATAACTACTCTAGACCCTGCTGCAAAGGTCACACTACCGGTAGTAGTGCTAAAGCTGGTGGCTCCCCTTTGCACGTAGTCGTCATTTAAGGTGGCACTTCCACTTACGTTAAAGTTGACAGTTAGGGAATTGGTTGTATCTCCAGTGCGATTAAATACATAAAATAGATTTTGGGGTCCATCTTCTGTAACTGTGCTGGGTGAAGTGAGGGATAAACTCACTGTGGAGTTGTTATACTCTACCTCTAGCTTTTGACCATTTACCTCTAACCAACCTTTATCATCCTCATTTCTCAATTCCGCTAATACATTGGCAGACAAATCTTCACCCTGCACCAATGCCGCAAATATTGCTCCCTCATCCCCAGGGCTATCTACTTGATTAATCTGGGCATCTACATAGTGCCCTATTTCCTCTATAATTACTTTACTAATAGCTTCTACATTACCAATCAGGTTACTAGATAAATAAATTCTATTTTCCTTCTTGGAATAGGCTCCCTTTCCACCACTTAGAACGGTACTATCAACTATTTGTATGGATGGTAAATCATTAAAGTCCCCTTTTTGCCACTTTCCTCTTAATAACTCAGCGATGGTGCGATTATAGCTTGTTCCAAAAGCACCATCCATTGACTGCCAGAACTTATCTGACAGGGAGAATGCCTGTAAGCTATCAGTTATGATGCTAAAAACCTTCTCTCCAATAAGTTTCATGGCAGGGTCACCCTACAATTATATGCCACCAGTTTATCATGACAAAAGATAAATTGGCAACAGTTTTAGATTGAATGATAAGAATATTTTATGATCTGACTTTTATTGGTATAAATTAGGTTGGTTAAAAGGAATAGTAACCCGGAGACTGTCTGTGGGGGAGACCGGCCTCAAAGCTCAAGTCGGTTTAAAACCGACTAGTTTTGTCGTGGGTAATCGTAGGTTGGGTTGAAGAACGAAACCCAACAAACCAACCGGATATATATAAATGCGATTGACTCCATACAG
>NZ_LMVE01000112.1:3452-3828 GCF_001432185.1 Cylindrospermopsis sp. CR12
ATATATAAATGCGATTGACTCCATACAGGAGATTGCGAAGCACTCCCTACGGGAGATCGCGAAAGACTAGCAACCTGGAGACTGTCTGTGGGGGAGACCGGGAATCAATTTTGGGTCTCAAAGCGAAAGTCGGTTTTAAACCGACTGGTTTTGTGATATTGTAAGTTGAGTTCAATAACTCAACATCCCTAAACAAACTATGTTATATTAAATTAAACCGATTAAGTCAGTACCAAAGTGGGAGGTATAGACATGGTGAGGCAAATTCCATCAAAAACTCAACTGGGGGTGATAAAATCTAACACTAATCAGGGTGTGGAGACGCCTAAAATTGTCTACCCAGAAAGTGATAATAAACCTATGGCGGATAACACTA
>NZ_LMVE01000113.1:0-2303 GCF_001432185.1 Cylindrospermopsis sp. CR12
ACCATCCATGGACTGCCAGAACTTATCTGACAGGGAGAACGCCTGTAAGTTATCAGTTATGATGCTAAAAACCTTCTCTCCAACAAGTTTCATGGCAAGGTCACCTTGGTAATTATCTGTTGCGAGTATACCATGACAAAACATAAATTAGCAACAGTTTTAGATTGAATGATAAAAATATTTTATGATCTGGTTTTTATTGGTATGGGTTAGGTTGGTTAAGATTTGTATGAATAATATGTGGGTGAGTCACATGATCTATTTCTACACAAACACACTACCCTCTGCTATATTTCCTAAATCCGGTAAATTACTACTATATCCCGTTAGATTAATCACCAAATCTGTAGCAGGATTAAACCCTCCTACCCCATCATTCACTATTAAATAAGTGCCACCTATTCCCTGTGCTGTTGACACAACCAATGCTGCACTGTTAGTCCCCAAACCTTGATTTCCATCTAATGCTCCATTCCCATCAATAAATACACTATCCACCAAGCTACTCAGTGTACTAGCACTGTTATTGCTAGCACGGGTTAATACACTGGGTGACACCCCATTCACCCTTATCTTGTCCTTGCCAAATTGAAAATCCCCTATTCTATCTGGTTTACCCACTACAGAATCCCCAAGGTTAAACACAAAGGTGTCGTTTCCTTGTAGTCCTGTCAGCACGTTTTGACCACTGTTTCCCGTGATTACATTGTCCCTCCTGTTACCTATGCCATTGATATCCTCCGTACCAGAGAGGGTTAAGTTCTCTATCTGCGGTAGGGAAGCTAGATTATAGTTAATACTGGAAAATACAGTGTCGTTACCTTCGTTGGGTAGTTCAATAATTACCACACTCGCACTATTTACCCTAATAATATCATCTCCTTTTCCTGGCGTTACCGTGGTTTGACCCGTGGTGGCATTTATATCATCTCCTTGGTCCGTGCCAGATATTACCTTGGGTTGACCATTTCCCACTAAGGTCAGTGGTCTAGCTTGTAGGGTATATCCGGGTGCTACATCCACCGCTGTCACATTTACCTTACTTTGCTGGAAGGATGAAACGGTATTAAAGGCAAAATCTCCTATTTTCACTGGCAGATTTTGATTGGGCCAATTACCATTAAAGTCGGCATATTGAATTTGAATATAACGGTTAGTAGAAGTGTCTCCATCCAGATCTTGTTCATCTAGGTTGTCAGTTACATCCCCAAATAAGTCTGTTGACAGTAGATTACTAGCACTTTGGTAAGAGATTTGATTAGAATTGTAGTGGAGACGTATTCCTATACCTGTTAGAGTGTTGTCAGCACTATCCACATTATAGGTAACTCCTATAGAAACAGGAGTGAGGGAGGAATTAGAAGTAGTTAGGTCAATAATTTGCTTTGAGGAGGAAGTAGTGTTAAAGGTCTGGGCAAATAGGGGTAACAAGGTAGTTTGTTGGGGAACGAACGGGGAAGCTGAGGAAGTACCGCTAATACTTGCTAGATAGGATTCAATCTGGCTGAGATTACGAGTAGCATTGGGAGATATGGCCCCATTGATTAAAGCATTTCCGGTGAATGTTCCGCCAAACAGGTAACGTACTGCCATAATCCCATCGGAGAGGGGGGTAACTTTACCATCACCATCTATATCCAGTATGCTCCCCGCTTCTCCTAGGTAGGTTCTAATCTCACTGGAGGTGCGAGTTGCATTAGATGCGATCGCATTTCTTGTCAGGGCATCTCCAGGAAAGTTGCCAAACAAGTAGCGCATAATCATGATGCCATCAGATAAGGCATCTGAAGTATAGTTACCATCTACATCTAGAGTCCAGTTTTGTTTATATATTTCTATGGGAGCAGCTTCAAGGGTATAGCCAGGAGCAGCGCTAACACTAGTAATATTGAGTTGAGTTTCTTGAAAATTGGTGCTAGTGGTGAAAGCAAAATCTCCCAATTTCACTGGAAGCGACTTATTGGGCCAGTTACCATTGGTAGCAAAGTATTGGATTTGAATATAGCGGTCTGTAGTATTATCTTTATCAAAGTTTTGGTTATCTAAATTATCACTAACAGCTCCAAATAGATTGGTTGATAATAGATTCGTCACCTGTTGATAAGATAGGTCACTGGAGTCATAATGAAGACGAATGCCAATGCCATTGAGAGAATTGTTAGAATTAGACGTATTATATAAAAGGGGAACGGTTAGAGTTGCACTAGGTGTGGCTCTTAGTCTGTTAGATGTGCTGGTAATTTGTTGATTATCCCCTAGGTCATCGTTGGTAATTGTCCCCGTGACTCCACTGGTGGTTCCAA
>NZ_LMVE01000114.1:0-36340 GCF_001432185.1 Cylindrospermopsis sp. CR12
TTGATAGTTGTAATGAACGTAGATGAACGTAGGTTGGGTTGAAGCATGAAACCCAACACCCCCATGGGTCTCGTTCCCCCCTACAAATAATTGCGCCTCCCCATACTACCTTTGGTAGTTGTAATGTTATACTACCTTTGGTAGTTGTAATGTTATACTACCTTTGGTAATTTGATAGTGAACGTACTACCTTTACCCAATTGTGAACATAGCTCTATCTTACCCCCATGTGCTTCAACAATGCGTTGGGATAAATGCAATCCTAAACCACTACCAGACCTTTTATTTTTACCCTGACGAAATCTTTCAAAAATAATAGTTTGATCTTCCGGTGCTATACCATATCCAGTGTCCGATATCTGAATAATAACCTGTGCCATATCTTTGTGGCGGGATTTTTCAAAAATGCTTACCTCCACAGTTCCCTGATCAGTAAATTTGATGGCATTGCCAATTAAATTGTTGAGAACCCGACGTAATTCTAGCCTATCCCCCAGAACCACATTTGGTTTTTCTAAACCGGTTTCTAATTTCAGAGTTAGGTTTTTTTCCATAGCCAATGGAATCAATTCATTAACTACTTCCTGAGCTATTTCTTGCAGATCACATGCTTGCACATTTAAAAACTTCTTATCAGCATCAAACCGATAAACCTCTAAAAGATTATTTACCATTTCTAGCAAGTTCTGATTACTGCGAATCATCATAGCGATCGCTTGTTTCATTTCAGGAGGAATTTGACCAAAGGTCTCCTTTTGAAACAGGTCTAACATACGATCTCCTGCTAATAAAGGAGTGCGCAAATCGTGAGTTAGTCGGGAGACAAAATCTTCTCGTTGTCGACTCATTTTTTGTTGTTCATCAATACTGTATTTCAGTCTCAGCAAGCAGCGGACTCTTGCTAATAACTCATTAGTATCAAATGGTTTACGAATAAAATCATCCGCACCCGCATCTAATCCTTCCACCACACTAGATTCATCAAAAGCTGTAATCAGTAAAATAGGAATGTAATCAATATTAGTATAGCTACGAATTGTGCGAGTTACTTCATAACCATCCATTTCTGGCATCATTACGTCCAAAAGAATTAGGTCTGGAGGGGATTGAACCGTTTTTTGTAAAGCTGTTGCTCCATCGGAAACTGAATCAATTGCATACCCTTCACTCTCTAATAGGGTTTGGACTAAAATTAAATTATCTCTTCTATCATCGACTACAAGAATACGCGCAACTTGATCACTCTTGCTAACTGACATACCCTATCCACCTGAGTAAATTTAGTTTAATTGGTAGTTTAAGTGGGTGAGTGGAATTAAATATAAGATCAACATAGGTTGGGTTGAAGCATGAAACCCAACACCCCCATGGGTTAACCCATCCTACAAATAATTGTGCCTCCCTACTTATTGACGCTCCCCCACAAGGACTAATATCTGGCTCTCCATTTTTCTGGAACTGACATACTGCGACCTTTTTTCTCCAAATAGCTCAGTTTCTCTTCACTGAGTGAATTTACACTAACTTGTCTTGGTAATTCAACTGTAAATAGTGAACCTACTGCTAATTGACTTT
Source organism: Cylindrospermopsis sp. CR12 (assembly GCF_001432185.1). NCBI lineage: Bacteria > Bacillati > Cyanobacteriota > Cyanophyceae > Nostocales > Aphanizomenonaceae > Cylindrospermopsis > Cylindrospermopsis sp. CR12. The sequence goes on from NZ_LMVE01000114.1 coordinate 1,576, forward strand.
CCAACATTATTTTTCCTCCCATGATTTTCACTAATGAATCAATAATTGCTAAACCCAATCCAGTCCCTGGATATTTACGACTCATACCTTGGTCTACCTGTCTAAATGCTTCAAAAATATGTTCACAATCTTGATTGGAAATACCAATTCCAGTATCCCTAATAGAAATAGCTATGCGACTTTTACTGGTTTCGGTAACTCTAACCCAAACACACCCGCGCTCTGTAAACTTAATAGCATTTGAAAGCAAGTTAATTAAAATCTGACGCACCCGTACAGGATCATTAAATACAAGAGTATTTTCCAAATCTATTTCTACAGATAAAGATAACTTCTTGGCTTCCACTAAAGAGCGGATTTCACCCACAGTATGATTAACCATCTTAGACAGATCGAAAATTTCTGGTTTTAATCCTAATCTACCAGAATCAATCTTAGAAAAGTCTAAAACCTCATTCAGTAACATCGACAAATCCTTGGCATTATTCAGAATGCGTTTTAACATATCCGTCTGTACACTACTTAGCTGACTAAATTTAGGACGCAGTAGAATTTGGGCAAACCCGATTATAGCATTCATGGGGGTTCGCAACTCATGAGATATGGTTGACAAAAATTGTGATTTCAATCTTGATACTTCTAATAGTTTCAAATTCTGTAGTTGAATTTGTTGTCGTTGTCTCTCTAATTCATCGTTACTACGAATCAACTTTTCATGGCTTTCTTTAAGCTGACTATAAGCTAACTGGGCTTTAGTCTCGGACTGGTGCAAGCGAATTGCATTTCGCAGTGTTATAGATAAAATTTCTGGAGTGAGACTGGATTTATTTAAATAGTCTGTAGCACCGTTATGTAATAAATTGAGAGCGGTTTTTTCCTCTCCTGGACTTGTAAGAATCACCAGGGGGACTTTAATCTGGGAGAAATGTAGTTTGTCAATTAGGGTCAAAGTGCCATCCACCAAAGGAGAACCAAGAAAAATACAGTCGAATCTAGCACTTTCTAGGACACAAAAAACATTCTTGCTGTCACTGACCTCCCATAATTCCAAGGATAACCTGGTTTCGTTTACCACTAAACGAAATAGCTTACGTGCTAAGTCATCCTCATCCACAACCAAAATTTTTAGCCTCTCTTCCATTAGTTTCCATTTCCCCCCCGTTTACATATATTTGTCTAATTTTTAGACCAGTTTTACGCGCCCAGATGACCGGTTTCCCAGACTCAAGTTATACCCACATTATTTCGTATTCGCATCAGTATTTCATATCCCGGAACTTTTGGCATATATCCCTGGTTATATTTTTACTCTTCCCTAAGATAGATGTAATTTACAACATATATCATCTAAGATCCCCTTGGGGATATTAGACACAAGGAGTTTGACCTAATGGGTGAATTTCCAAGATAATTATGATAATTTGGTTAATTTGGTACGACAATGAGTGAAATTAGCATTATTTTAATAGAAGACCATGATTTAACTAGAATGGGTTTAAAGACTGTCATCCAGTCCCACCCAGGGTTGAAGGTAATCGGCGAAGCAGCAAATGCAACTCAAGGACTAAAACTTTTGGAAACTACTAAACCAGATGTGGCTGTGGTCGATATTGGATTACCTGATATGGATGGGATAGAATTAACTCGTAAGTTTAAGCGCCATCAAACTGAAAACGGACAGAACAATACCAAAATACTGGTTTTGACCATGGATAGTACGGAAGAATCAGTTCTAGCTGCTTTTGCAGCGGGAGCAGACTCCTATTACATGAAAGAGACTAGCATTAATAAATTAACAGAAGCTATAAATGCTACTTATGCGGGAAATTCTTGGATAGATCCAGCGATCGCGAATGTAGTTTTAAGGAGGATGCGTGTCCAGTCACCGGGGGAAGCAGGGGATAAACCAAAAATGGTCAAAATAGAGGGTTTAGCCATAGAGTACGAACAGGTGCTAGAAAGCTCTCCCCTCACCCAACGGGAGTTGGAAATTTTGGAATTAATAGTGGATGGTTGTAGCAACGGACAAATAGCAGAGAAACTCTATATTACAGTGGGAACGGTAAAAACCCATGTTCGCAATATTTTGAATAAGCTCTGTGCGGATGATAGAACCCAAGCTGCTGTGCGGGCTCTACGTTCAGGATTGGTTGGGTGAGCCCAATCTCACTTCCAAACATTCAGCAATGCGTTTTGCTGCTCCTGGTTTCCCCATACGTTCCCATCCATTTGTGGCAATTTCCTGGAAAAAGTCAGGATTTTGGAACAGATTTGAAACGGTTTTGGGAACTTGTCTGGGGTGATCTAATAATATTAAAGAAACTCCTAAAAGACGACTTTGAGCTTCAGCAAAATTGGGATTATATTGAGGACCTTTACCTGGAAAAGCAATTACAGGTTTTCCCAGTCCTACAAATTGCTCTGTGGCGGTACCCGCCATAGCAATGGCTAAATGTGCCCAGTGTAGACATTCATTATAAGATGTTTTTGTTAATAGTAAATAGGCATTTCTTTGTTTAAAAACTAAAGCATGGGGATCCCTAATAGCAATGGGGGATGAGTGATGATTTTCCCAACCTTGAATTTTTAAACTTTCAGATAAAATTGCCTCGTCCAAACCGGGAGCGATCGCACTGAGAAAAATAATTTTTTGCCCGTGTAAACTCTCCATTAAACCGGATATAGCCACCATAATCATTTCCCAATTATTATATGCTTCACCAGTGCGGGAACCGGGGAGTAAAGTAACAATGAGGGGGTAATAGCTTTCTGATTTTTGGAGATTGGAATCTAGAAATTGGGGTGTATTAGAAGAAGGTTCCAAACCATCCATCATGGGATTTCCTGCATCAAAAGCTGGGATAGGCCACCTTCTTAAAATTTCCGTGGTTAGGGTATCTCGAGGGAAAACTGCACGACAGCGACGACCACTCATCAACCATCTTTCCCAGGGGTGGTAAATGGAACCGGAGAAGTTTTCCCACCAAGATTTTTGGGAATTTCTCCTGAGTAGACCGATTTTATCCCGCACATAATATTCTGATTTTGCGGTTCCCACAAAAGCATAATTAGCACCGCTGATGGCGGCAAATAATAGAGGTATGATATCACCCACCGCTAGAATTCCTTGGTGATTGCCCAATTTTCTTTGACATTTTACCCAGATACGAACTGCTTGAATTTGCTTCCAGGTGAGTTGAATTAGACCACTTTGGATATCCTGTACCAGTTGACTACTATCCATATAGATAAAACCACCTGAAGGCATGGTTTTTACATCCCCAATACGGGGTATATTTAAACTTTGATAGGTATGACCTTCTCCTACTATTGGTAAGGCAAAAATATCGGGAGCTGAGGGGAGCTTTTTTAGTTCTTCGATAATCCTTCCTGCAATTATATCCTCTCCGTGACCATTACTTAAAATAAGTAACTGCCAATTGGGGCTTTTTTCCAGGGTATGGTCTAAGGGTAACGATGAATGTTTCATACAATTGACAAAATAATATATATTAAAACTAGACCAGAACCGTTTTTAAAAACAATTCGTGGATAAGTGGGTGGGTGGAATTAAATATAAGATGAACGTAGGTTGGGTTGAAGTATGAAACCCAACACCCCCATGGGGTTAACCCATCCTACAAATAATTGTGCCTCCCTAGGGTATTTTACCCTCTGCTTGCAATCTTTCTAAACAGGATTTCAGGGTTCTAGGGTCAAATAAAATTGGCAAAAAATGGATGCTTTTGATTTCTCTAAAATAGAACAAAATTGGCACCCTATCCCAAAAAATTCGCCAACTTTGCCACTCCCCATAAGGAAATCTCCTGATTAACTTCTCACCTCGGTAAATATCAAAGTCATTCCCAGTAAATAAAAACCGCAACGACACAGCTTGAAACATGAGAAATAATCCAAATAGCGCGATCGCACCACCCAATAAAGGTTGAAGCACTAATAGGGGAATAGAACTAATTACTAATACCAGAGGAATATTGTAACTAGTTTTGAGCTCCGTGGTAGATAAACTACTAGATAAGGGATAATTTGTCATAATTTTTGAGAGTTGTAGGTGAAATAATTAAGGTCTGATAGATGGATTACCCGCTCCCTGAAACATCAACCATGATAAAAAGAAATTGCTAATGAAAATCACTAACAGCGCAGTAACCACTGCTGTGGTGGTTGATTGTCCCACACCCTTAGCTCCCCCTGTCGTGGTTAAACCCCAGCTGCAACCAATTATGGCGATTAAAATCCCAAAACACGCTGCTTTAATCATGGCACTAGTTATATCTCGCAGATCTAAAAAGTTACGCGCTGAGTCTAAAAACACCGTATCCGAAAGATTGTAAAGATTGGTAGCAATTATCAATCCTCCCCACATTCCAGTAACCAGAGATAGCAGGGTCAAAATTGGTAACATTAATAAACATGCTAAAAGACGAGGGATGACTAAAAAATCAATAGGGTCAGTCTTTAACATTAACAAAGCATCTATTTGTTCTGTAACCCGCATAGTACCAATTTCTGCCGCAAATGCAGAACCTACTCTACCCGCTAAAATAACTGCTGTGAGTACAGGTGATAATTCTCGGGTTAAAGCTACTGCTAATACCCCCCCTACCAAATTCCCAGCACCAAAGTTAATAAACTCTCGCGCTACCTGAATTGTAAACACTGCACCGACGAAAATCGCCGTTAGTAAGGCTATAAATAGGGAATCTGGTCCCACTACCGCTAGTTGCTCTAGTGTGTTACGACGATGAATTTTTCCCCTGAGCAAGTGCAGTGTCACTTGTCCCCCTAAAAAAATCGCCTCCACCAGTCTTTGACCCCATAGTCCTAAACTGGATTTAGATATAGTCTGGCTCAATGTCTTCTATCTAACTCGGTGACCCTTCTAAGAATAGCGAAACTTCTCGCTTTTTTCTCTTGACCATTTTGATCACTATATTAACTTTGGTTAAGGATTTTCTCACTAATTACATCTTAACATATCTTAATTTTTAACCCGATACAACATATCTAAATGTAATTAATTAACCAAACCCATGTATATCAAGGGTTTTACCACTTGGGGTTCCCTAAAACTGACCCTGCACTAGATGGTAATTTTCATCTGTATTTTAATTAAGATTTAAGATTTTTGACAAATCCGTATTTTTCATCGCGATCGCCCCTATTGTAGAAATTGACGTGCAGGTTTTGGTCTGTCGTCGTCTTAAATCTTGGAGATGGCCTGAAATGATGGTTTTTACTAACTTTCTCCGCTCAGTTTTACTGGCCATAGTATTGAGTTTTATAGCTCCAATATTATTTGTTGGTTTTTTATTGTCCTGTCTATGTTTGTTTGGACTCATCCCTATCTTACATGGAGTGACTCAGGACATACCCAATGACATACTGCATTTTTTAGCTACCTTTGGCACTGGTAGTCCCCTCCATGGATTGTTAATCATTGGTCTGACCTTTGGTTTTGTTGGCGGGTTATTTGACGTTTATGCCTACTATCGTCATCAGGTTTTTAGTTTAAACAGTGAGGGATTGATTCAAACTTCAACAATTACAGTGTTTTGTGAATCCTTAGAGAATGAGGAAGTATATTTAAAACCTTTAACCAGAACACCAGGAGCTATCTCTTAACAAACAAAGCGCGGTAAATGGGTTCACCCTTATTCTGGGTAGCTATTTCCCGTTCTGTGGGGACTAGGGGGTTTTCCGATAACCATACCCCGTTAAATGCTGGGTGTTCTTGCAGGCGATCGCACATTTGAGTAGCTAGAAAATGTTGATCAGACTGTATAAACACTTCTCCACCCACAACCAAGTAATTAGCCAAATGTGACACCAATTGGGGTTGTACCACACGACGTTTAGCATGACGGGATTTAAACCAAGGATCGGGGAATTGGATAGTTACCCGTTGTAGAACTCCCGTTGGCAAACTGGACAAAATTGGCTCTAGGGAATTATTCACATTACAAAATAAATAATGTAAATTTTGCCAATCTAATTGACCAGCTAATCTGTTAGCTTCCGTCACCAGAGGTTCTCTAATTTCTAAACCCAAAAAATTCCAGTTTAATTCTCTTTGAGCCATTTGTAATAAAAACCTACCTCGTCCAGCTCCAATATCCAAGTGTAGAGGTTGGTTTGTTTGAGAAAAAACCTGTTCCCATATTGGTGGATCAATAGGAGTTTGGAACTTTCTAGCTAGAGGGTTAACGTGCTGACGCACCCGAATCAAAGGCAAAATTTCCACCTCCAAAGACTATAAAAGGTCTAATTTAGTGTACATTTTAGATTAAACAGATAAGTGGTTTTAACATTTTTTTAAATTAACAGATATGAAGTTTCGCTTTGCCATAGTTAGCGATTTGCACATTGCTCTACCCCACACCATATGGGATCATCCTGATCGGTTCCACCTAGTGGAAGTAAGTATCCCCGCTTTAGAAATTGTCCTAGAACATCTCACCCAACTGGATCTGGATTTTCTTTTACTCCCGGGAGACCTCACCCAACACGGTGAACCAGAAAATCACGCCTGGTTGAGCAACAGACTATCACAGCTACCATTTCCTAGCTATGTTGTCCCTGGTAATCATGATGTCCCCGTATTGTTAGCTAATTACCAGTCTATTGGTTTTATGGAGTTTCCCTATTATTACCATAAATTTGGCTATGATCACCCAGACCATTTCTATTATAACCGTCAAATATTGCCAGGTGTGAGACTAATTGGGTTAAACTCTAACACCTTTGACCACCATGGTAAACAGATAGGACTTTTAGACCCGGAACAATTTCAATGGTTAGAGTCAGAATTGTCCAAGATAAAGGATGAATTAGTCTTGGTTATGATTCATCATAATGTTGTTGAGCATTTACCCAACCAGGCAACCCATCCCATGGCTAATCGTTACATGTTAGAGAACGCTCGAGAGCTAGTAGACCTGTTGGTTAGACATGGGGTTAAACTAGTGTTTACAGGACACTTACATGTACAAGATGTAGCCCAGTCCAACGGAGTTTATGATATTACCACCGGTTCCCTTGTCAGTTATCCCCATCCCTATAGAGTATTAGAATATGAACGAGACCATCTAGGGAGAGAATGGTTACAAATATTCTCCCATCGAGTTCAATCAGTACCCCAATTTCCCGATTTACAACAATCATCCAGACAATGGATGGGCGATCGCTCCTTTCCCTTTGTGATCAAACTACTCACCTTACCCCCCTTGAATTTACCCTTAAATCAGGCCCAAAAGCTAGCTCCTGACCTGCGAGAATTTTGGGCCACCATAGCGGATGGGGATGGAATCTTGGAATATCCCACCTTTCCCCTAGAAGTTCGGTCTTACATTGCAAAATATGGAGCCATTAGTCATAGTGGTGCTCCCACCTATATTGATAATAACAGTCGTCTTTTGCTTAATGATCGGTAAATTACCTTTTACCCGTTAATCTGCTCCTTCTATGGGAGCAAAACCCTGACGTTGAATGTTCTCAGTTATGGTTCTTGGTTCTAAAAACTGTAATAAATAATCAGGACCACCTGCTTTGGAACCCACACCAGAAAGTTTAAACCCACCAAATGGTTGACGAGCTACAATCGCACCGGTAATATTCCTGTTAATATACAAATTTCCCACTTCCAGTTCCCTCTTTGCTTGTTCAATATGGGAAGGTGTGCGGGAATAAATACCCCCAGTTAAAGCATAGTTGGTTGAATTGGCAATTTTTACCGCTTGATCAAAATCTGGCGCAGGAATTACTGATAAAACCGGACCAAATATCTCCTGCTGGGCGATCGCTCCCTGGGGAGGAACGTCAGCAAAAATCACAGGTCCGACAAAATACCCTTGAGATGGGGACTCCAACTGCAAAACCAATTTGGCTTCTTTTTTGCCCATCTCTATATATTCTAAAATCCGGTTTTTAGCTTGACTATCAATCACTGGACCAACCTGGGTACTAGGTAGCTCTGCTGCACCAATATTTAAGGACTTGGTTGCTTCAATTAATCTATTTAAAAACGTTTCATAGATAGGTTGTAATACAATTACCCTAGAACAGGCGGAACACTTTTGACCACTATAACCAAAAGCGGAATGAACCACTCCTACCACTGCTTGGTCTAGATCCGCACTTTCATCTACAATAATGGCATTCTTACCTCCCATTTCGGCAATTACCTTTTTAAGATATTTTTGTCCTGGTTTAACAATAGCAGCTTCCGCATAAATTCTACATCCCACTTCCTGAGATCCCGTAAAAGCAATTACATGGGTTTGGGGATGATTAACCAGGTAGGCGCCCACTTGAGATCCTTTTCCGGGCACATATTGAAAAACACCTTTGGGGATTCCCGCTTCTAGAAGGATTTGTGTAAACTTGGCGGTAATCACAGAAGAGGTTTCTGCTGGTTTGAGCAGAGTACAATTTCCTGCAACCAGAGCAGCAACAGTCATACCACAGGCGATCGCCAGCGGAAAGTTCCAGGGGGAGATGACCACAGCAATTCCCTTGGGTTGGTAAATATAACGGTTGGTTTCTCCAGCTACATCATATACCACTCCCCCATCCAGACGTTCCATTTCCTGAGCGTAATAACGACAAAAATCTATAGCTTCGGAAACTTCTGCATCAGCTTCTTTAACAGGTTTGCCCACTTCTAATACAATCCAGGCTGCCAATTCAGCTCGTCTGATTTCCATTAAGTTTGCTGCGCGACGCAAAATATCAGCTCGTTGTGGCCCAGGTGTTTTTTGCCAATGGGGAAAAGCAGCTTGAGCAGCTTGCATTGCTTCCTCAGCTTGTTCCACACTAATCAAGCCAATTTTGCCCACTACCTGACTAAAATCAGAAGGATTTAAGGAATCGATAATAGTTGATGTATTAACGTATTCTCCATTAATTAGGGGTAAATAGGTTTTCCCCAATTGTTGATGCACCTGCTCAAAAGCCAATCGGGAATCTTCTCGTTTTTGCTCCTCAGCATAATCTATATCCGCAGCACCTATAAAATCATCTTGTGTTGGGTTTTCTGGAATGGGAGTTTCTTCCACTATGGGAGGAGCTAACAATTCAGCAACCGGACGATTTTCCAGATTTTGCCTTAAAAAAGAACTATTAGCCGTATTCTCCAATAGTCTGCGAATTAGATAGGCCATCCCTGGTAATAAATCACCGTAGGGACAATAGACTCGCACTCGGTAACCTTTATCTACTAACGCTTTAGCAATTTTGTCCCCCATGCCATACAAAACTTGCATTTCAAAGCAGCGTCGTGGAACGTTGAGACTTTCTGCAATGGCTATGGCACGAGCTTGGGATCTAACATTGTGGCTACCCAGAGCAGAATAAACGTATTGGTGATTCTCTAAAAGAAGCTGAGTTATGGCTTCAAAGTTAGCATCCGTAGCTACTTTATCATTGTAAACTGGTTGATCCCAATGTTTTTGGGCAGCCTTAATAGTTTCCTGATCCCAATAGGCGCCTTTTACCAATCTAATGGTTAGGGGATAACCTCGTTGTTTCAACCAGTCAATTACCCCTTGGACATCTTCCTTACTATCACGTAAATAGGCTTGAATAGTTATGCCAATATCCGTACGTTGACGAAATTCCTCTTCTAATAATAGCTTTTTCAGAATTTTCAAAGTTATATCTTTATAGCCATACTGCTCCATATCAAAATGTACTGCTGCTCCCAATTCCCGCGATCGACGTAGCAAAGTCCGAATCCGCTCGCTTACCTTTGCTTCACTCCCTTCAGCATTTAAAGGATCAAATTGGGAATAAAAAGCAGTTAATTTCACTGAAACCTGTACTTTGGGAATTATTTCTCCATCAGCTTCGTCAATAATAGGTACATGTTGCCATTTTTTTGATGCTTCCACTAACTGCTGCATCAATTCTAAATATTTTTCTAAATAAGACTGTGCCTCTATTTCTGTAATGACTGCTTCCCCAAGTAAATCAATAGTGAAAGCCATTTTTTCTTTTCTGAGTTTTTCCACGGTTTTAATTACCTGTTGGATATTCTCTCCAGAAATATATTTATGTGCCAGAGTTTGCACGGCTGTCTCTACGGTGGTAGCAGCTACCTGACCTGGCATAGAATCCGGATAAGCAAAATTTAACAAACTTTTCAATGCTGGTGGTAATTCCACTGAATCATCACCCAAATACTCCTGTAAATGGGAGGCAATTTCCACTTTGCTATGGAGCGCAGGTAAAGTGTCTATAAAACGAAACAATTGCACCCGCAACCCAGGATTACCCATAGTCCACCCCAACAGTTTGTCATCCCATCGCATTTGATCCCGTAAAGCAGCAAAAAAGGAACGACCTTCCTGGGTGTTAGCGAGAATCTGCTGGGCAATTTCTTGGGTTTTAACTTCGTAATTGCTGTTTTGTGTTTTTAATGCCATAAAATAAAATACTACTGGAATTACTACCTATAATTTAAAAGACGCGATCGCCAATTATTCTAATATTCTAAATATAATACTGTAATCTAAAAATCCGCCAATGAACAGTCAACAACTAGCTACATATTTAGAACTAACCGATAGTATTGCCAAACCGTGGTTATTAGTGCAACTCAGGTTAAAAAAATTACAGGAGCGACGGCATGACATATCTACGGAAGTTTATATAGAAGAACTAGCAGACATTCACCAAGACATGATGAATTTAGGAGAATGGTGGAAAGGAATGGAGGATGAGGTTTTCTAGAGATTTTAGTGATTTTGTGGTAATGATGGATAGAAAAAAAACGGAAGGTTAACATTACAGTCATGGATTATCGGGATGCAGGTGTGGATGTAGAAGCGGGTAGAGCTTTTGTAGGACAAATTCGCAATTTAGTTCACAGTACCTTTAGACCAGAAGTTTTGGGTGGTTTGGGCGGTTTTAGTGGATGTTTCCAACTACCCACAGGTTATCACGAACCTGTATTGGTGTCTGGTACGGATGGTGTGGGCACAAAGCTAAAAATTGCCCAAATCCTCAATTGTCACCACACTGTGGGTATTGATTTGGTGGCTATGTGTGTTAATGATGTACTCACCTCGGGAGCAGAACCACTATTTTTTCTAGATTATGTCGCTACTGGTAAACTAGAAGGAGAGCAGTTAACTCAGGTGGTGTCAGGAATAGCTGAAGGTTGTAAATTAGCTGGTGCTGCTCTATTGGGGGGAGAAACAGCTGAAATGCCAGGTTTCTACCAGGTGGGTGAATATGACCTAGCTGGTTTCTGTGTGGGAATTGTGGAAAAAAGCAAAATGTTAGATGGTTCCCAGGTGCAAGTTGGCGATCTGGCCATAGGTCTAGCTAGTTCTGGTATTCATAGTAATGGTGTGAGTTTAATCCGAAAGATTGTTAGTGATGGTGGTTTTACTTGGAACCACACTCCAGATTTTTTCCATGGAAAAACTTTAGGTTCTACTTTTCTCACCCCTACTCGCATTTATGTTAAGTCTGTTTTATCAGCTCTGCACCAAGGTCTGGAAATTCACGGTATGGCCCACATTACCGGTGGGGGTTTACCAGAAAATTTGCCCAGGTGCTTAGGAGCTAATCAATCTGTGAAAATTCATCCAGGTAGTTGGCCAATCCCCCCCGTATTTAAATGGTTGGCTGATTTTGGATCTGTGGGTGCACAAGCTATGTACAATACTTTTAACATGGGTTTGGGTTTTGTGTTGATTTTACCTCCCACACAAGCACAACAAGCAATTACTCATTTCCAATCTCAGCATATTCCCGCTTTTACTATTGGTGAGGTTGTGGGGGGATCCGGTGAATTAATTGCTCTTTTTGATTCTTAGCTATCCACAGGATGTTGACCGTAGTAGGGTAGGGAATCAGACCAATGACCATTCTTACCTTGTTGCCAATCTAAATAAGCCAGGTGTAATATACTGGTTACTGTCACTGCTAAATTTGATGTGGCTCTAATTAGTTCATGTTCAATTGGATAATTATTGGGATAATCATTTAAGGTTTCTTTCCATGCTTCTAGAGTAAACACCTGGTCTGCTAATAGAGCTTTTATCTCGGATTTTTCAACATCAATCTGATAAATCGCTCCAAATACTTTCCCCTGCTGTGCTGGCATTTCTACAGCTATAGTGGCTGGTAAATGAGAATTTTGATTCTTTTCGTGCCATGCCACCGCTGCTAAGGTGGATATAGCTAAAACCGGAATGTTCAATTGCTGACCTAGGGTACGTGCTAAAACCATACCAATGCGAGTACCGGTAAACCCTCCAGGTCCTTTAGCTACTGCAATTAACCGTAGATCTGGCCAGCTTTGGGGTAGGATAAAATCCACTAGACATTGGTGAATATGACTGGATACATCACGTCCCAAATTCCATACCTGAGAGCGCGTGTCATCCACAAAGTTACTCATTACTAAACCTAATTCCGGTGTAGTAGTGTGTATTCCTAAAGCGTATTTTTGGTGATTGTTCAAGAGCTTCTATTAGCAGTAAAGTGGAAAATTAGAATAACATACACCAACATTAAGTGGGTACTAATTCACCCGGACGTAATGATGCCCATTTACCCATTTCTGGTTTAAAACTTAGACAACCTACCACATCCCATTCCATTTCAATAATTTCTCCTTTAGTACGAATGTTAACATTTATGGCAGGTTCCTGGGCATTAAAATCGGGATTTTCATTTAAGTGTGGTTGTTGGTGTTGAGTTTCTACCGCATTGTAGGTAACACAACGGTCTACGTAGTGACAGTTAACGCAAATACACATGACCAACTCCTACCCTAAGGTTAGATATGTAGCTATATCATATAGTTTTAGCAGGTGGAATGGCAATATAGACTAATTTGCCGCTCATACTTTTTTGGATAAATAATGAATGATTCAATTACTGCTCGCTTAGATCCCAAAAATTGGCCGTTTAGCTTGGGGATGCTACCTCAACCAGCTTATATGGTAGGTGGTGCAGTGCGGGATGGCATTTTGGGTAGAAGTCAAGACTACTTGGATTTAGACTTTATCATACCAGACAATGCGGTAAAAGTTGCTCGGGCGATCGCCCAACATTATGGAGCTGGTTTTGTGTTGTTGGATGGGAAGAGAAATATAGCCCGGGTGGTGTTTCCCCAGGGGACAGTAGATTTTGCCCAACAGGATGGAGACAGTTTACTGACTGATTTACATCGGAGAGACTTTACCATTAATGCGATCGCCTATAATCCCTATACTCAAGAACTGATGGATCCTCTAGGTGGTTGTAAAGACATAGAAAGTGGTTTATTGCGGATGATATCTCCCCAAAATCTCCAAGATGACCCTTTGCGTTTAATGCGTGCTTATCGTCAAGCTGCCCAATTAAATTTTGTTATTGAACCTCATACCCAACTAACTATTCGTAAATTGTCTGTAAATCTTTGTCAAGTCGCTTCCGAAAGGATTAGAACAGAAATTGGTTATCTTTTGCAAAGTGCTGTAGGTACATTTTGGTTAAAAACCGCTTGGGAGGATGGGTTATTAGGTCAATTTTTTATTTATGCAACGCCAGAAAGTGTAGATAAACTAATTGCAGTAGATCCAGCGGTTCAAGCAATAGGGGAAAATTGGTCAGAACTGGGGGAACAGCTAGAAAAACCCATTCGGGATTCTATGAAAACCAGATGGTTGGATATTGCTAAACTAGGGTGTTTAGTGAATCCTGCTCCTGAGATAGCAGAACGGGAGCTGGGGGAAATGACATACAGTCGAGTGGAGATTCGTAGTATTATTACCGCCCTACGACTATTCCCGCAGATGAAACAAGCAAATAGCATGTCCTTGCGAGAACAGTACTGTTGGTTTAGGGAGGTAGGGGTTGTTTTTAGCTCTACAATCGTTCTAGCTTTAGCACAGGATATGTTAAACACCAAGTCCCACAAGCATAGTTTAGAATTGTATAGACCCCTGGTTAAACGTTATTTGAACCCTGATGATTTGGTGGCCCACCCATCACCGTTGGTGACTGGTAAGGAGGTGATTATAGCACTAAATATCCCACCCTCACCACTGGTGGGAGAAATTTTGCAGGAAATTGCCATTGCTCAAGCTGAGGGTAAGGTAAATAATTCCCAGGGGGCACTAGCACTAGCTAGAAAATTAATAGATAAGTAATAGGCACTACAAAGCATATTTGGGAGACTTGGCTAATCCTTCGGCAACATTTTTAAACCGGACTAACTGTGACCGCATATCCGATTGGGTCCAGGATGCAGCAAAAGTGTTAAATCCCCAACTGATAATGGGATTGGGTATTTTAAATTCAAAGGAATTAATCAATAATGTGCCTTGACTTAGAGGTTGACATTCCCAGCGATCGCTCCCTTGAAAGAACCCCTTAAAACCCCAGACAATAAGTCCTGGTTGTCTTTCAATGACCACCACATTGAGAGTGGGTTTAATTCCTGGGATTTGAATCATAAAACGACTGCGACTGCCAATTTCTGTGGTCCAAACCTCCCCTAGGGGTTCACAGCGAAGGAGGGGATTTAACCATTGGTGCATTAAATGCAAGTCGGTTAAACATTGTTCTACTAATGTAGCAGGAGCATTAATTTGAATTGACTGTTGTAAAAGTTGGGTCATTTTTAAAAATATAGCTTGTGCCAGAATTTAGGGTTGGCTCGCATACCAATGGTGTAAGGCCAAGCGTTGGATTTCACGCCAAGGGAGATGATGCTGTCTAGCTAGATTGGCACAGTCTTCATATTCAGGTTGTACATTAGTAATGACCTTTTGTGACGTTTTACCTTGCCAAGCCACCTTTACAGCAACTTGACCATAGGGAGTTTGCACCGTTTGCATATCTCTTTGTAAAATACGGCGTTGTTGAGTAGTATAACGAATACCCAAGGTGGTAGTTTCCCTAAATATCACCTCCTGACAACCAGTCAGATTTTCCGGATGACAAATTGCACTTAGTAAAATTCCCGGACGTGATTTTTTCATACCTATAGATTGGGTAAACACATCTACCGCACCAGCAGCAAACAAAGCTTCAAAAACATAACCTATAGCTTGGGGACTCAAATCATCTATTTGGGTCTCTAAAACACAAATTGTCTCTTCCCCTTCTCCATGAGGATCCCCATCATTCACCTGTAACTTGTGAATATGTAAAGGATCTGGGGAAGTTTCACCTAGCCAAATGCGTAGTATATTAGGAATGGGTAAATCCAGAGAACCAGCACCCAATCCCACCTGCTTCAACACCATCGGTGGAGGTGAACCAAAACTCCTCGCCAAAGTAGTGGCGATCGCTGCTCCTGTTGGTGTAACTAGTTCTCTGTCAATACCATTACTATAGACGGGAGAATTGGTCATTTCCCATAACTTTAACACTGCGGGTACGGGAACTGGCATTCTACCATGAGCAGCTCTAACCGTTCCCCCCCCCGTAGGAAAGGCTGAACAATAGACTAAGGGTAGCCCAGTTTCATCACTGTCTATTCCTAACCAGTCTAAACTCAAACAGGTTCCCACAATATCCACAATTGCATCAACAGCACCAACTTCATGAAAGTGAACTTTTTCAGGTGCAATGCCATGTACTGCGCCTTCTGCTACTGCTAATTGGCGGAATACAGCTAAACTCCAGTCAGCTGCTCTTGTGGGTAGATTAGCTGCGAGGATCATCTTTTCTATTTCTGGTAGATGACGACCATGGTGATGATGGTGATTATGATCGTGATCATGATGGTAACTGGTTAGGTTGACATGGATTTTAGTAGCTTGTTGAGTTTGACGATGAACTAACTCGCTTTCCAATTCATATTCCTGGTCAATCCCCAAACCCCCAAGTTTTTCCAGTAAGTAGTTGACAGGAACACCCAAACTTACGAAAGCGCCCAAACACATATCACCAGATATTCCCGTAGGACATTGAAAATAGGCAATTTTACTCATAAAATGCTAATAATGATTAATCGTTTTTTTGTGTTTCTGTTTAAACTGTAAGTTAAATTCTACTGATCTTATGGTCATGGAGGGGTCATAGGTAGCAATGACGTTTAAGTTGGAAATTAATCTTTCACCCATTTATTAGCTTATGGCTAGAATTTTGGAAATTCATCCTGATAACCCACAAAATCGTCGGATAGAGGATATAAGGTTGGCACTTTCTGGTGGTGCTGTTATGCTTTATCCTACTGATACGGTTTATGCCATCGGTTGCGATTTAAATGCCAAGTCAGCTGTAGAAAGAGTTAAGAAAATTAAGCGGTTGGCCAATGATAAACCATTAACCTTCCTATGTCCTTCTCTTTCTCGCGTAGCTACTTATGCCTTTGTCAGTGATATAGCTTATCGGATTATGAAATCCTTGATACCAGGTCCCTACACTTTTTTGTTGCCTGCTACCAAGTTAGTACCGCGATTGGTACAAAATCCTAAGCGTAAAACCACGGGGATTCGAGTGCCAAATCACCACCTGTGTTTGGCCTTACTAGAATCTTTGGGGAATCCCATTATCTCTACTTCGGCGCATTTACCCCTTCATGATATGGATGACCTAAATGTAGATATTGACATACACCCATCTAAGATGGACCTGTTTGACCGTTTAGATAGCTTGGTAGATATTATTATAGACACGGGTGAGGAACCCAAGAATCAGGTATCTACTATTTTAGACTTGACGGATAATCAACCTATTATAACAAGAAAGGGAATGGGTTGGGAAGCAGTAGCAGCTTGGATATAATCACCTTGCCAATTTTAATAGATGATCCCCATTTTGACTATTACTTTGATACTATTGCACCAAAAAATGCTCAATTCAGAAAATACAGCTTTAACACTTCACGGTAACATACACCAAGACTATCCGCAAAAAATCTTCAAGGGAAGAGGTGGTTTCATACCGGATAATGCCATGGAAAGACATCAATCGGTTGCGTTTAATTGTAGTTAAGGTGCAATACTCAGGAAAAGTCATGAAAGCTAACCCCGTTAATCTGCCAAATTTTAGACCCGCTCTTGATGGTGACTCTCAAGACTCACCACTTGCTAGTTCCAAAACCTTAGTACAGCTCCTATCTGAGGAAATCGAGTCTCAAGTTAAGGCTTCCTCTGGATGTATACAAGCTGTTGTAAATCGCATAACTAAGGAAGTAGAAAGAATTTGTGATAAAAGTTCCCGTATTCAAACTTCTGGACAAGTTAAGTCTTGGCAGGCTACTTTAGCTAAACATCGCTTACAAAAATGCCTACGTTATTATCAATTGGGTTCAAGACAAGGAAGAGTAGAGTTACATAGTAGTTTAGGTGCAATTGTATATCGTCACGTCACTACAGCTGGATCTGAACTAGGTTTTGAAGCCCGTTATAATCTAATTGAAGATTTTTTACAAGCATTTTATATTGAGGCCATTAAAGCCTTTCGTCGGGAAAACGAATTAGCAGAAGATTATACACCACGCACTCAACTGGAATTAGCTGAGTATATGGCATTTACAGAGCAGTATGCTAAACGTCGAATTAATTTGCCCGGTGGAGCTAATCAACAGTTAATTGTGCTGCGAGCCCAGGGTTTTGCTCGTCGTCAACCCCAGGAAACAACGGTTGATATTGAAATGGCTGTGGATTCAGCTAAAACAGAAGAAGCGGAATCTTATCAGCGTAATTTGGCAGTTCAGCAAATTCGCTCCCAAATGGTTGCTAAGCCCACCTTTGACCCCTCTGAAGAGTCAGAACGAGACCGGGTAATTACTGAGTTGATGAAGTATCTTCAATCTCAGGGTCAAGCGGACTGTATGAATTATTTGTCTTTGAAACTTCAGGATCTATCCGCACCAGAAATCGATCAAATTTTGGGACTAACCAGTCGTCAGCGCGATTATTTACAACAAAGATTTAAATACCACGTTGAAAAGTTCGCTAAACAACATCATTGGCAATTGGTACATCAATGGTTGGGAGCTGGACTAGAACATAAGCTGGGTTTATCCTCTCAACAATGGGATCTTTTCTGGAATCAATTGACTGAACAACAACAACAAATCTTTCAACTTAAAACCACTATGGAAAATGATCAGGCGATCGCCAAGGCTGTGCAATGTACTCCTAAGCAGTTACAAAAGCGATGGACTCAAATGTTGGAATTGGCCTGGGCTATACGTAATGGAAATATGGAAGTTAAGACTTGTTGAACCGTTGAAACCCCTAAACCGAGATTGACCATGGGCAAAATTTGAAAGTGTATTAGTTTCCCTATTGCCCATTTTCTGCTAAACTACTTAATAATAAAAAAGTGTATATTCAAAACTCAAATGTTTGACGGATTCTGGAATAACGTATTTCGCTACCCCCGCTACCTGGTGACTATAGTCTTAGGTCTGCTAGTTAATACATTTGACCCTCTAATTCCACTTTTAAAACGTCCAGGTACACTACTGGCGATTATAGGTCTGTTTGTGGGAGGGTTCTTCTTCCTCACCCTAACTCTCCGAGCTATGTTGGGACTGAGTGCAATCTAAAAGGATTATTCCTAATAAGATAAACTATCTATTGTTAAATCTCTATCAAAAGGCGGAATTTATAATATGGCTACAAATCGCCGTGTTTCCCGTGTTGCGGAATTAATTAAACGGGAGGTCAGCCAAATGTTAATCCACGGTATTAAGGATGACCGGGTGGGTGTGGGTATGGTAAGCGTCACTGATGTCGATGTTTCAGGAGATTTACAACACGCCAAAATATTTGTCAGCATTTATGGAACAGAAGAAGCAAAAGCCGAAACTATGGCGGGGTTAAAATCCGCTACCGGTTATGTTCGTAGTGAGTTGGGCGCTAGGGTTAGATTGCGTCGCACTCCAGAAGTGATTTTTGTGGAAGACCATTCCTTAGAAAGGGGAACTAAAGTGTTAAATTTATTAAACCAACTTCAACAAAAACGCGAAGACTCCCACCAAGATTGATCTACCACCAAAATACTAGATCAGATTGTAACTCTAGACATATTCATACTTCACTCAAATATGTTAATACTGTCTATATGGTACTTTCTGTCATGTTTGTGCCTGCTTTTCGGTTTGACTATTACTAGTACATTTAGTTTTGATGTTATATTTCCTTGACAAACTTCACATTTCTTTAGAT
The DNA here is from genome assembly GCF_001432185.1 of Cylindrospermopsis sp. CR12. Classification (NCBI taxonomy): domain Bacteria; kingdom Bacillati; phylum Cyanobacteriota; class Cyanophyceae; order Nostocales; family Aphanizomenonaceae; genus Cylindrospermopsis; species Cylindrospermopsis sp. CR12. Next base: position 20,730 of record NZ_LMVE01000114.1, read on the forward strand.
AATTTATAGGTCTGTAGCGTCAAAATAATAATAGTTCCGTATAGCAAACTACAAAACCTAGCCACAGGTCTAAATTATCACCACGTCTTCTCAATGAAAATTGGGAATACTATCTAAACGTAAATTTGTGAGTAAAAGCAATGAGTGTAAGTACGGTGCCTTCTATCAATTATTACTCTCTAGACGTAATCCAGTACGAAGCAAGCCAACTTGTGCGTAAGGGAATCGTCAGTCGGCAACAGCCGATATACACACTCTGCCAGTACATCCCCGCTCGGGAATGGGTCTTTGTGGAATATGAATTAGAGAAATGTGACTTTTTGTTGCGCGATCGCATTGGGGATTTGATTGGTCGAGAACAATGGGAAAATGACTAATCAGGACTGCAGTAATTAAGGAGGATCCCGAAGATCCCCAAGTTTCCTAAGTAGTAGTTAAGTAACTTATTTAATCTATGCTTGTCTAAAGTTACTGACTTTGGCAAGTATATTTTTCTCAGGAGGTTGGTTCCGTTTGTTGGAGGTACTGATTAACATCGTCAACTAAGCGGGTGAGATCTGCTTCTGTAGTTAAGCGAATGCCTAAATTGCGTACAGTGAGTAGAACTTTAGCTGCGAAGGGAGTGGGCCAGATATTGGGGTTACAGAACACCTCAAAGAAAACATCACCTGTATGGCGATATTCCAAAGCGGGTTCAGGTGTGATTTTTACCCCGGGGTTAGATTTAACAGTAACAGCTTTCAGACTTAGCATTAATTTATCCATGGCAGTTTTTAGTTCTATAGCAGCGTGGTGGGAAAAAGTGAAAGAAATAGAGCCATGGTCAAGATTGAGAGTGAGTAATGGGGAAGACATAATGGTATGGGGTAAAAATTTTCTAAAACTTTGGCAACCATAATAACTATAATGATAGGTTAAGGGGGTGAGTGGAATTAAATATAAGATGAACGTAGGTTGGGTTGAAGTATGAAACCCAACACCCGCATGGGTTAACCCATCCTACAAATAATTGTGCTTCCCTACTTACCTAATTGCTCCATAATTAGGAATAGCAATGGTAAATATTCGATTATGAATTACAACTACCTAAGGGAAGTAAGGAAAGTACTAATTATTACCCTTTTACTTAACTTGTTTGTGATGGCATTAAAAGTTGTAGTAGGATATGCTACTGGTTCCTTGAGCTTATTAGCGGACGCTTTACACAGTGTTACAGATAGTGCTAACAACGTGTTAGGACTAGTAGCTAATAAATTTTCTTCTCCCTTACCAGATCGAGAACATCCCTATGGACATCACAAATTTGAAGCAGTGGGGGCGTTAGGAATAGCAGCATTTTTAGGGATAGCTTGTTTTGAAATTCTTCAAGGAGCGATAGAGAAAATTATTCGAGGTGGTTCACCCGTGAGAATATCTGGTCCTGAACTGTGGTTATTACTAATTGTATTGGGCGTAAATATCTTCGTCGCATTTTATGAGCGTAACGTAGGGACAAGAATAGGCAGTTCCATTTTAGTTGCTGATGCTAAACACACCATGAGTGATGTGTGGGTAACCATTTCCGTGTTAGGGGGACTAATAGGGATTTGGTGGTTCAACTTTCAATGGTTGGATGTGGTATTGGCCTTTCCCGTAGCTTTGCTAGTCTTTTGGAGTGGATGGTCCGTTTTAAAAGAAAATTTGCCCTGGTTAGTGGATCAAATGGCGATCGCTCCAGAAGCAATACATGGGATTGCCACTTCCGTACCTGGTGTAATTAACTGCCATGATATTGCTTCTCGTGGGGTAATAGGTAGACAGGTATTCATAGAAATGCATCTAGTAGTAGATACACCGGAAGTAGAAACTGCCCATCAAATCACAGAGGAAGTAGAAAACAAACTACAGGAGAGATATAGTCCTGTGAGGATTATAATTCATGTAGAACCACCAGCATACCAATCGGAGAACATTAGCTTTGGTAATTAGGATTAGCACCCGAATTTGCTTTCATATACCTATTCCCATTCTATAGTGCCCGGTGGTTTAGAAGTAATATCATAGACCACTCGATTGACCCCTTTAACCTCATTGACAATTCTATTAGAAATGGCTTCTAGCACATCATAAGGTACTCGTGCCCAATCTGCTGTCATGCCATCTTCACTAGTCACTATTCGTAAGACCACAGGATAGGCATAGGTGCGCTGATCACCCATAACCCCCACACTACGAATAGGTAGTAAAACAGCAAATGCTTGCCAATACTGATTATATAAATTCCTTTGGTTGATTTCTTGGCGAACAATTAAATCAGCATCACGTAGAATATTTAACCTTTCTGCTGTCACCTCCCCCAAAATGCGAATAGCTAAACCCGGTCCAGGAAAAGGTTGTCTTTGAACTATCTCCTCTGGTAGACCAAGGGAACGACCCACCTTACGCACTTCATCTTTAAATAGTTTTCGCAGGGGTTCCACCAGTTTAAATCTCAAGTCCTTAGGTAGTCCACCCACATTGTGATGACTCTTGATTTTCACTGCTACCCTCTCCCCAGTTTTAGGATCTACATTAGTGCCAGCAGATTCAATTACATCTGGATATAGTGTACCCTGTGCTAAATAGTCAAAGTGACCCAATCTTTTGGATGTTTCTTCAAACACCCTAATAAACTCGTGACCAATACGACGGCGTTTTTCTTCCGGATCTGTCACACCAGCAATAGCATTTATAAAGCGATCGCGTGCGTTAACGTACTCTACGGGAATATGAAATTGCTCCTGGAACAATTTTAATAATCTTTCTGGCTCTAATTTTCGCATAAAACCCTGATCAATAAACACGCAGGTCAATTGATCTCCAATAGCTTTATGGAGCAAAAATGCCAGGGTAGAAGAATCCACGCCTCCAGAGAGCGCTAACAGCACTCTTCTATCGGAGACTTTAGCACGAATCTCCTGAATAGCATTTTCCACAAAAGCTGCTGTTGTCCAACTGGGTTCGCAGTCACAAATATGGTAAACAAAGTTGCGAATTAGTGCCAGTCCTCCCTGGGAATGAACTACTTCAGGATGAAACTGCACACCATACAGTTTGCGCTCATGATTCGCAATAGCTGCACAAGAAGTATTTTCTGTATGTGCTAGCAGTTCAAAACCAGGAGGCATGGTTGTAACTGAGTCCCCATGACTCATCCACATAATCACACCATTTTCCACATTAGTAAGCAAGTGAGTGGGTTCATCTATAAGTAATGATGCTTTACCATATTCCCCACGATCAGCTTGGGTTACCTTTCCCCCCAGTTCATTCACCATCAGCTGCATTCCATAACATACACCCAATATGGGAATACCCAATTCCCATATTTCTGGGTCACATTGAGGTGCATAATCGCTATAAACTGACCTAGGACCACCAGATAAAATTATCCCCTTGGGGTTCATTTTCCTTATCTCTTCCGGTGTGATGCGATAGGAAAGCACCTCGGAATATACTTGTGTCTCCCTTATGCGTCGAGCAATCAGTTCCGAATATTGGGAACCAAAGTCTAAAATCACTATCATTTGGCGATCGCCATCTGGGAGATTTTCCTCACTTTGGCATGTTATATCTATTGGTAGACCTACCGCTGTATTCATGATGGTGGGAGTGTGTCTTTGAACATAATTGAGTTACTATGTAGTTGTTAACAACTACGAGCGGTTTGATTTTGACAGTCCATTTAGGTTAGCACAATTTCTCCATTAGCACACAACCTGTTTGACTTTTAATAATAACTTCTCTATTTCGGTCAAAAAGCACAGAACCACAAACTGTTGTTTTCACACTCTGGTCACTATGGCTTTTTATATACTCTTGGGAACGATTGTCAATAGTTTGGGCAATACTGAAATAAATTTGGTTAGTCCAGTTACTACCACTTATAGTATCCAGAAAGCGCAGATGTTGCAGGGCATCCTCCGCCCTGGGACTATGAAATATTATTTGTATATCTTCATACTTTAACCCCAGGATAGCACTATGGGCGACTATAATTTCTCTCCTTCCATCTGCTAAATGATGATGAGTATGAAATATTCCCCCTGCTAGTTTCATTAATTTTCCGTGATAGCCAAATAATAATATTTCTTCAACCCCCAAAAGATGGGCCTCAACTAATAGAGGACCAATCCAATTAGCAGTTTTTACCATGCGTTGCGGATTTATTCCCAATTTTCTCCCCAGGTCTAAACCATTTTCGCCAATACAAAAAACTAAGCTATTAAATTCCTTTGCCTTCGTCCTTAAATCGTCCCGAAAAACCTCAAGCTGTTCTGGTGTACTTAATGGTTGAGATATACCGCTTGTTCCTAATAAAGAAAGTCCTTCCACCACTCCAAAAGCAGGGTTGGAGGTTCTGGTAGCTAGGGAGCGCCCCTCGGGTAAAATCACCGTCACTAGGATTTTTTCCCCCGGAAATAGTAGTTTCTCTAGGTTTTTCCGCAACAATTGCTGGGCGTATGTATAAATAGCAGCCATCCCCTGTAAATCCTTACCAATCCCTTCTCCACCCCTGATAACAATCGTTTCCCCCTCTCCATCATACCATTCTACTTTTGTCCAAATTGGTGTATCTTTAGTTAGATCTAAGTTATCCCCCGGATCACTTCGAGTAATAGCTAAAGCACCACTCTCGGAAATTCCAGCTACCTGTTCAACGGGAATTTCCACTATTTGATCCGGTGAAATTAGATCAACACCCGCTGTATTTAATATACGGCAATGGCGCAACCAATATAACGCCGCTATTGCACCACCACAGGCAAAAACTGGTAGGGTATAACCGGAACGAAACATAAAAAATTTTGTATGTGATAAATTTTGTGTTTTTGTATTTAATTATATAGGTGTTGAATCTTTCAACTTTCCAGAAAAATACCCACCTCTGATAATAAAACTGCCATGGTCTCCCAAGAAATACCCTGTTGAATATAACGGGGTGATTCGGGATTATAAGGACTAGCTATTCGGTCAATGGTGACAATTATGGCACCTTCCGGTAGTACCGCCACATCAGGGTCAAAAGCGGTGGGGCGCATCAAGGAGCTGGAAAATCCTTTAAAAACTGCTATTTTGTCCTCCTCCCCATCAATATTGATGGTGACTACTAGCACTTCCTGAGACCTTTTGCTCGTGTATTCTTCTAAGCACTTAGCAATGGAATTACTCATCACAGTTTATAAACACTTTAATGTACTGCTGTTCTACCATACTTGCCAAATTTAACCAAGACAAAATAGGTAAGATAGATTATGTAAATTGTTAAGCCAACAATACCTAAAAAGCCAAGAAATGCAGGTGTGCTGTTATGATGGAAATAGTCCTTAAACATTAGGGGTGCTTCGGTCCAAACCTTACAGTAGGCTGAATTCCTAGAATCACCTGAAAAAGCACAGCCCAGAAAGGGCACGGTGCCAATTACCCCTAAAATTCCATAAACGGTTATTGCCCAACGCCAAGAGGTAAAAACCAGTTTTAAAGGTCCTGGGGACTGATACTCAACTTCATCATTCAAATCAACCCAGAACCAGATGGAAAGGGGAATGAGGATCCGAGCTATTAGACCAGATATAAAACTGACTGCAAATCCGCCAATCATCAGGTATACAGTTATAGCCGCAAGACTGGCTACACGCCAGTAAATAGCCAATAACCTTTGTATACAGTCTGAGCTTTGCACAAATGCCCAAATTGTCAAAACTATGGGGATAATTAAATTAAATAGCAACGCCAATCTGTAATCTGTCCACACATAAGGGCGAAACCAAACTTCTTCCAGGTTTGTCATCTCTTGATTAGTCTTGTATTAGTCAATTTGAAGTTGTTTTGGTAATGGGAGACAGGTACCAAAGATTAACACTTTTGACCACCTTTGTCTCCCTATGCTTGACACCGGATGACCACATTTGAACTTCAGTCAAGAATCGGTGCAGCCATCTGAACATGGACTCCTGAATCTCTAATTGTCATTAATGCGACATTCATCTGCATCCGGATTAGCTTCACAATATGCTTCTAAGGAGTTCTTAGGTTTTTCTTGTTTCTGGTGAGAAGCAGCAGCTTGCAGTTCTTCTACCGCATCCCATGCAGCAGCACAAGCTGCAGAGTTGCCACCGGAAATATCACAAACTGCACGAGCTTGTTGGCGTTCTTCTTCGATTTTATCTTCTATGGAGGTTGCTGTTTCTTGAGTGTTTGTCATGAGCTTAGTCTCTTTGATTAACGTTTATATCAGTCTAGAAAAGTTCAAAATTGCCGTTTTGGTTTTATAGTTCACATACTATTCTAACCTCTAGGTTGTTAAGTTAGACTAGAATCCGGAATTATTAATTACTAATAGAGCAACTTACCATATATAGACCGGATCCGTCTCAATGTTTTAAGATTTTAGAATCTCTTTTGCATTCGCGGATGGATCAGTTCATTTAATCCCTCACCCAGTAGTGATAAACCTACCACCATAATAGTCATAGCCAAACCAGGAAAAAGGGTAGTCCACCAAATACCCGTGGGTAAAGCCTCTAAAGCTTGTCGTAAATCGTATCCCCACTCTGGTACCTCTTCTGGTAGTCCCAAACCCAAAAAGCCCAAACCACCCAAAACTAATATGGCATCTGCTGCATTCAGGGTAAATAACACAGGAACACTCTGAATTACATTTAAAAATAAATATCGAGATAACACAGTCCAAGTAGAAGCACCCATGGCTTGGGCAGCTTCGATATATACTTCCGTTTTCACACTCACCGTATGATTACGGACAACTCGATAATATTGGGGGATGTAGGCTATGCTAATGGCGATCGCCGCATTTAAGATTCCCCTACCCACCACAAATGCCAGGGTAACAGAAAGTAGAAGTCCGGGTAGGGTGTAGATACTGTCCATGAGAAATAGCAGGGTTTTATCTAATTTGCCACCTAGATAACCACTGACCATTCCCAGGGGTACGCCCACCACCATACTCAACCCTGTAGCTAATATGACCACCTGTAATGCTGCTTGAGCACCAAAAATGGTACGGGAGAAAACATCATAACCCAAGCGACTAGTGCCAAACCAATATTTTCCCGAGGGGGGTTGATGAATGGGATTGGTCAGAAGTTCTTTAGGGTCAGATAACCACCCCCAATTTTGCCAAACCGGTGCCATAAAAGCCAGCAATACGAAAAATAGGGTAATTATCAACCCCAGGAGCATGAGTTTGCCAGAGAGATTAGATTGAGCAAAGTTTAAAAAAGAGGGTATTCTTCGTTTTTTGATCTGCATAATGCAAATTGGGGAAATGGCTCAATTGATTTTAACTCACAACCAATCCAACCATTAAGTGGGTGAGTAGAATTAAACATTAAGATGAACGTAGGTTGGGTTGAGGATACGAAACCCAACACCCCCACAGGTTACCCTACAAATTACCCCCAATTACCTCACGATATTCCCCCTTAGGTTTGACACCCTTCCATTCTTGAATCAATTCCTTGTTTTTAAAAACTTGCACCGTCGGTGTACCCACAATTCCAGCATTTTGCGCAATGTCCTGATCCTCATCAATATCAATTTCCACAAAATGTATCCTCCCATCAAACTCATCCACCACCTTGTTGAGTATGGGTTTAAGGGTATGACAAGGACCACAACCAGGAGCAACATACTTTACCACTAACAGGCGATCGCTTTCATGGAATAGTTTCCTGAGAGCATAACCACCATGATGGCGTGTTTTCTGTAGATTGAACTCGGTGGGGGGAATTTCTTGTTGGGGTTGGGTGGTGGATTCTGGAGTTGGTTCCGATTGGGTTTGATGGAATTCCTGAATTAAACCCCCTGATGATAACCATCTTTCTGCTAATAGTGCTGCTTGACAACCAGTACCCGCAGCGGTGATTGCTTGACGAAATTCATGGTCTTGAACATCACCAGCAGCAAACACCCCCTCCACACTAGTTTCCACATTTCCATGTCTGGTGACAATGTAACCTATCCCATCTAGCTCCAATTGTCCCTGAAATAGCTCTGTATTTGGTTTATGTCCTATGGCGTAAAATAAACCCCTAGCAGGAATGGTATTTTCTTCCCCTGTATGGTTGTTACGCACTTGCACCCCCACCATTTGCTCCTTACCGATTACATCTACCGCTTCTGTATGCCAGTGAACCTTGATTTTAGAATTACTTAAAACCCGATCTTGCATAGCTTTAGAAGCACGCATCTTATCAGAACGCACTAATAAATGTACTGTAGAGCCATACTTGGTGAGGTAAACAGCTTCTTCCGCTGCGGAATCACCAGCACCAATTACCACCAACTCTTGACCGCGAAAAATAGGAGTTGCACCATCACAAATGGCACAAGCAGAAATTCCCCGACTCCAAAACTCCTTCTCACTGGGTAAACCTAGACGTTTAGCAGTTGCACCAGTCGCAATAATTAAACTATGGGTTTTCACCTCCCTCTCTGAAGAACTAACAATAAAAGGACGCTGACTCAAATTAACGGATATCACATCCTCTGTGTACAATTCTGCCCCCCAGCGTTCCGCTTGGGCTTTCATATTAGTCATTAAATCTGGTCCGGTGATTCCCTGGGGAAATCCCGGAAAATTTTCTACTTCCGTGGTTGGTTAAACTAAGCCAAAAGGTCACCCTCTTGACTCGTCTTCAGAACCGTGCATGAATTTTTCAATTCACACGGCTCCTCAATGGGGTGGGACTTGTCTTGTCTACCTAGCATACCGTCTTTAACAGCTTTTGCCTGGGGATGAATATTCTGTGTGCTTCCAGATCTTCTTAATTTCAAATCTTGGTGGATATGTTGGTGCTTCATCAGTTCGTAGGTTTTACCCCCCGAGTTCTGGTGACAAAATCTCCAACTCTCTCCCATTGACCAGTATTTTTTACTAATCCATCTCTTACCTTTTTGGTTGTGTCGTCGTCGTGACCAAGCTCTTAATTTAGATTGTAACTCAAAATCTACCTTGCTAAAAATGCGATCGCTTATTAGGGGAGAGTAGTATTTTGTCCAGCTTTCAATTAAGGGATTCAGCTTACTAATCAGCACTGATTGTTTAGCGGATCGGTGCTGGTCAATAATTGCTCCCAGGGACTTAGTATGGTGTTCTAGGCTTTCTTTACTAATAGAAATCAAAGTGCTATAGCTGGTGTTATAATGGTTTGACCCTGAATCAGAGTTTTGGGATAATTTGTCATGGGTGACAAACTGTCTAATATAAAACCCCAAAAAGTTACAACCCACATTTCCCTGATAATCATAGAGACTGTGGGAGACCCTGCTTCCTCCCGCTTTCAGCTGTAAACCCACTTCTGATAGCCATTGGGTAATAATATTCTGACACAGAATAATCACTTCCAATTCCTGATGTACCAGCACGAATCTACCTTTGTGCTTAACAAAGTGAGGAATTACATCACAGCTAAAACTAGTAGTATCAGCTATTAGACCAACCCAATTAATCCTCCGTTGCAATTCCCCTAAAGCTGCACCCAATAAAAGGGAACATAGGGAATGTGGGTGATTGAGAAAACCCAACTTCAACCATAATTTGATTTGTTTCCCCAGTAATGGAAAAGTATTAAGCTGCTTGAGGAAATATTCAGGGTTAACCCCCTGGAAACTTTCTTCCAACTCACCAACTAAAACATACTTAGGTTTTTTTACCACTTCCCTGCGAATAGACCTAATAGCATCATAACAAGAAATATCAGAATTAGCCTCGTGTAAACCCAAATTTAACTTTGCATCCCATTCTGGACTCATCGCCATACTAATAAGCAAAGTCAGAGCCTGGTTGTATATAGTAAACACAACCAAAGAAAGATTTTTCCTGACCAGTAGTGATTTGGCAATAACAGAGAGTTCCCTAGCCAAAACCAGTTTTTGTTCAGGAGAGAAAGATTTAGCACCCTGGTCCTGGGGAAATACCCCCTTCACCGCAATACATCTTGCTGACCAAGATTTAATTAACAGCTTCTGGAGCTTATGAACCGTTTTGACATCCCCACGCTGCGAGGCTTTGTATATTCTCTTTTGCAGCTTAAAAACATGACGTTCCAGTTTTTTCCAAGGAATTTCTTGCCAGTTTACATCTGACTCAATTTCCCCAGGAACTGGTCCATTGTTTTTCCATTCCATCCGCAAGTTATTTTGGGCCTTGGACATTTTTACTGCTACTTAAAACCATACATTCCAACCCATCGTGTCTACGTCAGCTTATCCTTTGGCTCTCCCAAAGGCCAATGCTTCTTAGACAATCCCTCCTACTATGTTGCTTGCGGTTAGCACCTACTCAAGTTTTCGACCTCAACTCAAGAGCTAACATAGAGGTTACTTCGTTCCTAATCTTCGTTTGGCGTTAGTTTTAGAACCTCTCTCTCCACCGGGTTACTTCCAGGGTGCAAGGTTGCAAATAATGAATTTTCCAACCCTTTTCACCATTCCCAATTTTAGGAAAAGCCTAATCCGCGTTGGCTTATTGGTCATTACGATGGTTCTGTCGAAAGTTTGACCCCTAGGTCTGTTCATGACTAACTGTGCTAGAAGGGATTCCCAGTCGGACTCTATAGGTTACCTCCGTTTATCCCCGCTTCATTAGTTTGATGGCTACTCTCTCCAATGGGGGATATGCTTTCACCCATGCACCTTGGGGGAAGGAATTACCTGATATTCAATAATGTTCAGGTTCACCTTCACGAAGATTAAGTTATCTGGGTTTATTCCACCCAGTGACCTATCCCTCAATCTTATTATTGGTTATGCAAGCTAGAGCTGTTTTACAACTATTATTTGCACTCATAATCAGAATTGATTTCAGATCAACGAATCGCACTCATTAGTTGACCACCAGGTAAACCACCTGTTGCAAATCCTTCAAACACAATCGGTTTTAAATTGGCTCTCCCAGCATAAATAGCTGCTGTATATCCAGCTGGTCCAGAACCAATAATCACTACATTTTCTACGTTTTCTACTGTGGACTTGGTCATATTTTTATCCCAACTCATATTGACTACACTCTACTGAATATAGTATAACACAATGATGCCTGTGCCCAACCTCTTGTATCAAAAGTAAGCTTAAATTTTAACGGTTATGTGAACCATTGATAATATTACTCTATATCATAAAATTTTCCTTGGCTTCAATAACAGAAAATTACCCACATTCCTTTTGGTTTTTGGTATAAATAAATCAGAATGATATTACCAACAAGCTACCATGAAAACTAAACTCCAGGTTAAACTACTCCAGTATATCCTGATTAGGGACAAAACAGCTCAAGGTTTTACTCTGCTAGAACTACTAGTGGTTATTGTCATTATTGGTATACTGTCCGCGATCGCCTTGCCCTCTTTTTTTACCCAAGCCAACAAAGCTAAGGAATCAGAGGCTAAAACCTATGTCAGTTCCTTTAATAAAGCTCAAACCCTATACAGGCTAGAAAATACCGGGTTTGCTACCACTCTTAATCAGTTATCAATTACCGTTCCCGCATCCACAGATTTTTACAACTACACGATTGGAGGGAGTGGTACTACTACCAACCTTACAGCAAGTACTAAAGACCCTAACTCCCTCAAAGGGTTTAGTGGTGGAGTAACCATATTGTCAGGAAGCGGACAAACCCAGTCTGTTGCCTGTCAAACTGAACAAGTGCAGCAAGTTCACCCTGTTGTTGTTCCCATTCTGGATTCTACCCAAGCCAAATGCGATGACACAAAAAATATGACCGCCATGAAATAATCAAATAAATTATAGCCTGAGCCAGAAAGTTTAGTACTGACTAGTCGTTCTGGCTCTCCCTTTTATTGATCGAGCGTAAAACCCCAACGCCCCCATGGGTTAGCCATCCTCATAAATAATCGTGCCTCCCTACTTGGCTGGTGGTAGTAATTACCGTACAAAAGCTAAAGATTCTCAATTTGAGGGAATATTGTATGATATGCTATGAGAGTTAAAACCAAAACTTAACCATAAAGTTAAATGTTGCACGGTAGAAAAATCGCCAACACTGCATTATTTTTCTCTTGACCAAAATAATCAGATAGTTTACAATGGTATGTTAGTTATCAGGAGTTAACCTTGAAACTATTAAGTGACTGTTAAAATCAACAACAATGCTAAAACAAATCCCTAGCAAGATCAGCACAAGTTGTTCAAATCAGTCTAAAACGGTCCTCCATGGACTCCTCAACAAACCTCTGTCTACCGCAAGCAAGAAGGCTCAAACACATAGCTTTGTATAAGTTTGAAAACGTCAAATGTTGCACAGTTTTAACTGAGCATTTACTTCAATAAAATCTGAACACAATCCTGGTTATGACTCAACAAGTGATTCACCACATGGTGAAATTGCAGCGTAATGTTCAATCATTAGTAGAATCGAATATTATCAAGCCCAGCGACAGTATATGGAAGATTGCCTTTCTATACGCTGACGAATGGAAATATTGGAAACAAGAGCTACTAGACTTTGGTTTTAGTATGCAAGATCCCATCGGGGATCTATTAGCAGTAGAAACCTGGGACGAAGATTAAAGCCACAATCAACATTCCAACAGTGCTTGAGCCAAATCCTGAGCACTTTGAAAACGGTCCCCCGGTAGTGGTTCGGTCACTCTCTCAATCACCTTCTGAATTTTTGGTGTAATGGTCGGAACGTTTTGGACATCAAAACAAAACCCCTTACCCCTAGGACGAAAGAACTTGAGAGGATTTTGTCCAGTCAATAAAAAAATCAGGGTTGGTCCTACTGCATACAAATCCGACTGGGTCAGCGGTTGTCCCCTTTCCTGTTCGGGAGCGCAGTACCCCTCAGCACCAATCCTTGTTCCCGATCCAGTGCCAATTTCCTTCACAGCACCAAAGTCCAAAACCACAATTCGATGATTACCATTTCTCACCATCAGATTAGCTGGTTTAATATCCCGATGAATCAAAGGTGGGTTTTGAGAATGAAGATAATCCAGAATCTCACAGGTTTGGACCATCCAGGCGATCGCCTGGGTTACCGTTACCGATCCACCATAGGATACAACTTTTTCCAAATCCTGTCCCTGGATTAATTCCATGGCCAAGAATTTTTTCCCCCCTTCCACAAAAAAATCATAATATTTAGGGATTCCCGGATGATGGAGACATTTAAGCGTATTTGCTTCTCTCTCAAATAGCTCCTGAGCTTTAGCAATTACGCTCATATCTCTGTTCATTTGTTTCAAAACTAAAAGTTGTGGCACTCCCGTAGTTATACCCGCACTGTCCCAAGCTAGATAGGTAGTACCCATGCCTCCCTGTCCTAAAACACGTAACACTTGATAATGACGTATTTGTTTAATAAAAGATATGGGCTGACCACAGTGAACACAAAACATGTTATTGGGTAAATTGCCTTCGTGTTTACAAGCTAGGGGTGAGACTTGACCTGTAACTTGTGGTGTCATCCAAGAAGGATTGGTCAAGTTGGGTATACTTTGTATTTGGAATCGTACTATAGGACCACCCTGTGCCAACTGGAACAGGTAATTATCCATCAACCTACATTTTGAAGTTAGCACACCATTGACAAAGGTCCCATTTGTCCCCCGACTAACTATTTGCCAGCTATCAACATCTCCAGTTTCCGGGAGTTTTTTCAGTTCTAAATGATACCTTGAAACTAAGTTACTATGTAATACTACGTGATTATCTACAGCTCGACCAATGCGAATGAGAGTGGCATTCTCGAAACGCCATTCTTGGACTGGAGTTTGGTATTGCGGATCTAAAAGAGTCAGGATAACCAGCATGATTAATTATATAACTAATTATACAAATATAGATAAGTAATAGACACTAACAACTTATTAATTTAAATTTATCATTCATTTTATTTTTTGTTTCAATCGGTACAAAATAGTGTTTTTTTCCACCTGAGTCAAAATTTCCTCAATTACAGTATTAGCACCCAACCTTCCCCAGGTGCAGCCATTTTCTAAATATACTTGTGCGGCTTTTCCTACAGCATAAGCACCATAAGAAGCCACACCGGACTGAGCCAGGGCACCACCAGCAAAAGTAGTAATGTTTATAGAACCTTCACCAGCTACTGCTGCTGCACTTTTACCCATGCCTAGAACTAAATTGCTAGCTATTTCTGCAAGTAATAGACCACCAGAGCTCAAGAGGATAGTTTTTAATAACCTAGTTGCTTCATAGCTAGTCATAGGGAGAGAGTATAATCTAGCCAAAGAACGAATTAAAGCCAAATCAGTAATTAGACCACCAATAACATCTAAAAAACCAATGGGATTTAGAGCAATAGCTAAGGCCTTATATTTACAGAATCGCCAAATCAACGCCTCCGCTTCTTGTTGACGAAAATACAAAGTTTTTTCCGCTATAATTGCTTCCGATTCCCTAGCTTGTACCAGTGCATTCAAAGCCAAAAGCGATCGCCCTTCTCGATTTAGTATATTCAGAATAGTTTGCTTTAGCTCTTGCACTTGAGGTTTGGGAGTTTCCCATTCATAACTTATCCTACCATCTGCATATTCCACCCTCACCTCCATAGGTGCAGGTTCAGCGGACACCATCACAATTTCATCTGGTAATAATGGATCACTTTCCTGATCACCCGTAGCTGCTCCTAAAACTTGTAAATTGTGATAAATTGTGCTTTTATCCGTATCTGGATACAAATCTATTTTATTGAACACTAAAATCAGAGGTTTTTGAGCTTGTCGTAATTCTAGTAAAGCTTGGTACTCTGTTCTAGTTATATCTCCGGATACCACGAACAGAATTAAATCAGCTTGTTGTGCCACAGTGCGAGCCATTTCTCCCCGAACTTCCCCATTGATTTCATCCAAACCAGGAGTATCAATTAATTCAACACACACCTTAGTACCCGATTGCCAACGGAGGGAGCGGGGCCATTGAGTGACACCATTAAGAGGTCCTGTTTCCAGGATTTTTTCCCCCAGGAGGGAATTTAACACAGCGGACTTACCACGACTGACCAGACCAAAAGCAGCTATTTTGATCAGATTTGAGTCCAGCTTGTGCAGAGTAGCATTGAGGATTTCCATTTGAGGTTTAATCAAACTTGCCAAATCTGGTCTAGACGACAAGTGTCCTGACTTACGAAGATAGGCATACCAAGATAGAGTTTGTTTGATGCTGGCACGAGCGCGATTTAGATGGGTTTCTTGGGAAACTACTCGCGACTGAAATTCCTGCATTGTGGACAATTTTAATAGGTGACCAAATAAGTTTAGTTTATCATGTACGACAAAATCAGTCGGTTAAAAACAGTCTCCAGGTAGGGGTTAATTCAACCAATTATTTAAGTATAATGCGGATGTGTTTGTAGCTGGGGACTTATTTTGGTATCCAGTAGAGGGTAGCAACAAAATTAAACTAGCTCCCGATACCATGGTGGTGTTTGGGAGACCCAAGGGACACCGGGGGTCTTATCGACAGTGGGAAGAGGATAATATTCCTCCCCAGGTGGTTTTTGAAATTTTATCTCCCGGGAATACTCAAGATGAAATGGACAAAAAAAAGCTGTTTTATCTGAAACATGGAGTAGAAGAGTA
>NZ_LMVE01000115.1:0-24354 GCF_001432185.1 Cylindrospermopsis sp. CR12
TGATTATGCACTTATATCCGGTTGGTTTGTTGGGTTTCGTTCCTCAACCCAACCTACAATGAATGTAGGTAGATAAATTTGATTATGCACTTATATCCGGTTGGTTTGTTGGGTTTCGTTCCTCAACCCAACCTACGTTGATCTTATATTTAATTCCACCCACCCACTTATTCCTAACTTTTTTAAATCCTCCAAATTTTGTAATGATCTTTTTTGATGTTAAACCCATTTCCTTGAATCAAACTATTAACTCCAACCTCTGGTGTTTTTTATAATAGTCGGTTAGAAACCGACTTAATGTACCCTACAATAAATCAGCGAGTCTCTCCCTGAGAATCTGAGCTTGTTTTTCTGCTTCTGCTAGAGTATCTCTAGCGGTTTGCACCACAGCTGGGGGAGCTTTGTCAACAAAGTTAGGATTATTCAACCTTCCAGTTAAAGCATCTATTTCTGCTTGCACTTTACCTAGGCTTTTTTCCAATTTGGCTCGCAACACCTCCACATCAACCACCCCAGTTAGGGGAATTACTATCTGTACTGTACCTACCACACCTGAAATCGAATTTTCCTTCACACTGACGCTAGGTTCTGTGGATTCTGTAGATTTGGTTTCCGATGCTGGTGTTTGTGAGGGAGCTGGAAGGTATTTGTGCAAAAATTCCCGTCTGGCTTTCCAATTGACCAAATGACGCAAAACAAACCAAACTACATAAAACAAACCCACAGCTTCAAATAAAGCTCCAAAAAGTGGTACACTCAATAGTGTATTGCCCACAAAAAAGGCAACTTTGAGTATCACCAACACACCCAAAATTATGGCTAGGGTTCTGAAATTATCCCAATAGGGACTGCTGAAAATCTCGCTATTCTTGAAGATATTCCCGAGGTTATTCGCGATATTAGTCCCTACATCAGTTCCTACATTAACTTCTGGTTCTTCCTCAATCCCCTTAGTCCCTTGAGGAATGTTAATAGTTAAAGTTTCCACCTTAGCTAGGTCTTTGATATAGTCTTGCCCAACAACTAAAATTGCTCTTTCCTTTTCGCTATCACTTTCTAAATTAGCAGTTATTTTTGCCCCAGGTTTAACATCAGCTTCCGCACGCAAATTGCGAATATTACGAATGGTAGCAATCAATAAATCAAACTGCTCTTCTAACTCAGAATCAATTAATTTATCATCCGCTTCTGGATAACTTTGTAAGGCTAAAAATTGCCGGTTGTCTATTGGTTGTTGGGTGAGGGTTTGCCAAATTTCTTCCGTAATATGGGGCATGAACGGATGTAATAACTTTAACACTCCCGATAAAACTAAGGCCAGTATTTGCTGGGCAGTTTTCCGAGATACGGGATCTGCATCCTTTTGTAATCTGGATTTTACCAGTTCAATATACCAATCACAAAAGTCTCCCCAAATAAATTCATACAACCCTTTAGCTGCTTCCCCTAACCCATAATTATCAATATGGTTATTGGTTTGTTTTACCACTTGATGATAACGGGAAAGAATCCATCTGTCACTCAGTTCTATCCCCTGGGGTTCCCCCAATTGCTCCGGTGTTTGTCCATCCAAATTCATCATCACAAATCTGGCCGCATTCCATAATTTATTAGCAAAATTACGAGATGCTTCTACTGAAACTGACTCATCCTTTTTACGGTCATATTCTAAACGAATATCTTGACCTGCACCAACCACTTCTTTTACTAGGGTGTAACGTAAAGCGTCCGTACCATATTTGTCAATCAACAATAATGGATCAATCCCATTATTAGCTGACTTGGACATTTTCTTGTTGTTCTCATCTCGGACAAGACCATGGATATACACAGTTTGGAAAGGCATTTTTCCGGTGAAATGTCCAGCCATCATGGTCATTCTTGCTACCCAGAAAAATATAATGTCAAAGCCCGTAACTAGAGTAGTTGTGGGGTAATATGTGTCAAGATCCTGGGTTTTTTCTGGCCATCCCAGGGTAGAAAATGGCCATAACCCAGAGGAGAACCATGTGTCTAATACATCCGGATCTTGAATTAGTTGCACATTTTCACACCCTAAAGCTCGGGCCTTTTCTAATGCTTCGATTTCGTTGTGAGCCACAAAATAGGGTGTGCTGTCGGTAATTTCTCCCCCAGTTTCACTCACAGCATACCAAGCGGGAATTTGATGACCCCACCACAACTGACGGGAAATACACCAGTCCCTTAGATTAACTAACCAGTCACGATATACTTTTCCCCACCTCTGGGGGACAAATTCCGGTGAGTTCTCTTGGTCTAGGAACTCTAGGGTTTTGTCCGCTAAAGGACGAATTTTCACAAACCACTGGGTAGAAAGTAGGGGCTCAACAGGAACTTTACCGCGATCGCTATAAGGTACTGTGTGTTTATATTCTTCTACTTTTATTAGTAGATTTTCCGATTCCAAACGACTAATTACATTCTTTCTAGCAACAAATCGGTCTTGTCCTTGAAACTCCCCCGCATTGTCGTTAAGAGTACCGTCTTTATTCATAATATTAATAAACGGCAAGTTGTGGCGCTTACCCATTTCAAAATCGTTGGGGTCATGGGCGGGGGTAACTTTCACACATCCCGTACCAAAAGCAGGATCAACCAACTCATCAGCAATAATCGGGATTTGTCGGTTCATAATCGGCAAATTTAGGGTTTTTCCGATTAGATCCTTATACCTTGAGTCTTCTGGGTTGACTGCAACTGCTGTGTCTCCTAACATGGTTTCTGGTCTAGTGGTAGCTACCTCTACATATCCAGTACCATCAGTAAGGTAATAGCGAAAATGCCACAAATTACCATTTACTTCCTTGGGTTCTACCTCTAGATCCGATACAGCAGACTGGGAAGCTGGACACCAGTTGACTAAATAATTACTACGGTAAATTAACCCCTCTTCATAAAGTTTAATAAATGCTTCTAAAACAGCTTTTGATAACCCTTCGTCTAAGGTAAAGCGTTCCCGTGACCAATCCACTGAAACACCCAAACGTCGTAACTGATTAATAATCGTACCACCAGACTCAGCTTTCCATTGCCAAGCCCTTTCTAAGAATTTCTCTCTACCTAATTCGTAGCGGTTTTTACCTTCTGATTTAAGTTTTTTTTCTAAAATAGTTTGTACTGCTATACTTGCGTGGTCAGTACCAGGTAGCCATAGTGTATTCCTTCCTTTCATCCGATGATATCTCACCAGAGCGTCAATTAGCGCACTTTCAAAGGCATGACCCATGTGCAAACTACCAGTGACATTTGGAGGCGGAATAACAACACAGTATGGCACACCGGGGTGGTTAGGATTTGCTTTGTAAATTTGATTTTCTTCCCAGGATGTTTGCCATTTTGCTTCTGTGGAGAAGGGTTCGTAAAGACTAGGAAGATTGGTGATTGCAGTCATGCTAGAAATA
The DNA here is from genome assembly GCF_001432185.1 of Cylindrospermopsis sp. CR12. Classification (NCBI taxonomy): domain Bacteria; kingdom Bacillati; phylum Cyanobacteriota; class Cyanophyceae; order Nostocales; family Aphanizomenonaceae; genus Cylindrospermopsis; species Cylindrospermopsis sp. CR12. The sequence continues at coordinate 3,423 of NZ_LMVE01000115.1, forward strand.
ATCTGTTTAGGGACTAGTTTTTGAGAACTCGGATCCATTGTGCCATAAGGTTGAAGACTATGCGAAAAATCAATGGGGGGGAAGATTGAAAAAGCGCGTCTAACCACCGAATTAGACCCCCCTGAATTAGACCAGCTAAATTAGTCCTGCTGACTCATATAGTCTTTTAAACAGGGCTTTAATTTTTGTTCCATAGTCTAAATCCGCTGACCATCTCCCAGAAAGTTGATCCACTGAGGGTGCTACTCCCCTGGTGACAAACCTAAAACGCGGATCTACTTCTTCTTGCACTAATGGTTCCAAACTTGCGTATGCTTTTAAGTGTTGAATATGGGCTCTAACACCAATTCTGGCACTACTAAAAGAAGCTGCTTCTGCACCACCACTAATTCCTCCTAAACCGGCAAAATTGTTTTGTAGTGGTTTAATATCGCCGCCAAATCTTAAAAATCCGGTTTCTAAACACATCTGACAAAAGGCAATGTCATGATTTACACCCTCTAATGTAGCTTCTTCTCGATAGAGTTTTGGTATATCTCCAAACTGATTTAAGGCATTTTCGTTGTTGTTGCGCAAAAACAGTTGTAGTTGCACTTCTGTCGTACTACCATTGGAAATTATTTGATCAATATGTCCAGCACAAATGGCCAAAACTGACCGCAGTTTTACAGTTTTGGTGCTGCTATCCCAAGCAATAGAAATGTTAAACTCCCGCAGTTCGATGGCTTTAACATAAACAATACGACGATAAGTTACACGATTAATATTAGATCCCCGTGATAAATCAATGCGCAGTCTATCTACTAGGTCTACGGGGATATAGGAATTACCATTAATTAATATTCCTTGTTCACCATAGTTTTGCCCATTAATATTAATGTTAATTGCCAGATAATTGGCATCTACAGGAGTCTCAGGTTGAGGAGCAATGATTTTACTCCAACCAACTAATCCATCAACAATTCCTAGGGCAAAATCTCGACGACGAGTCTGTAATAAATTCCGGTCTTCTGGACTGGTGATAAACCCCACCTGCATCAGTAATGCAGGAAGATTGGTTTGACGACAAAATTGTAACCTCCCCAAACCACTATCCGTGTCTGGTCTCACTCCTCGACTGGGCAATTGATTGACGCGACGCAACAAACCTGTTAACAGTATTTCTGCATTTTGTTTCCGCTCGGTGTTGTTAGCAATATAAAACACTCCCGCACCTCTGACTGTGGGGTTATTAGCACCATCAGTGTGAATTTCTAGCGCCACATCACCAGCGCGACTACGAGAATTAATCCAAGAGATGGTTTGGACAGCACTTAAATCATCGGGAACAGATAAAACTTCTAGGTTACGACCTCGCAGTTCTGTAACAATTAGGTCTCGTAACAAAATCATTTCCCTGGATTCTGTCGTACCCCCAGCTATAGTTCCCGGGTCAATTTTGCCATCTTCTTTACCCCCATGTGCAGCAGAAATGAAAATACGTCCCATTGTGATGAATTCCTATGGTTAAGCTGATACATTCACACAGCATCCTTCCGGGTGTTCCCGGACAATGCAGCTGTGTCCGGGATTGTCAAGGAAATTCTGACTTACTCCAGCAATCCCATTTTACTAATTTTAATGGTACTATGAACTTGTGCGATAAATAGTTCCTGAAGAAATGCAAATCCCCCGTTTACACCCAGATACCGTGGAAGAGGTTAAACATCGTGCGGACATTGTGGATGTTATCTCAGATTATGTAGTTTTACGCAGACGAGGTAAGGATTTTGTCGGTTTATGTCCTTTTCATGAGGAGAAAACCCCCAGTTTTACTGTTAGTCCTACTAAGCAAATATACTATTGCTTCGGTTGTCAGGCTTCCGGAAATGCTATTAAGTTTATGATGGACTTGAATAAGAGGCAGTTTGCAGAAGTGGTTCTGGATCTAGCTAAACGCTATCAAGTTCCTGTGAAAACTTTAGCACCAGAACAAAGACAGGAATTACAACGTCAGTTATCTTTGCGGGAGCAATTATTTGAGGTTTTAGCATCTACGAGTCAATTTTATCAACATGTTCTAAGACAGGATATAGGTCAACAAGCACTACAATATTTACAAAAAAAACGGTTTTTAAAAACAGAGACTGTGGAAAAGTTTGCCTTGGGTTATGCTCCTCCAGGTTGGGAAACTTTATATCATTATCTGGTGGAAAATAAAAATTACCCCGCCCAGCTGGTAGAAAAAGCTGGTTTGATTAAACCAAGAAAGGAAGGTGGTGGTTATAAGGAAGGTGGTGGTTATTATGATGTATTTCGTAATAGGTTGATGATTCCCATCCGTGATGTTCAAGGTAGGGTGATTGCTTTTGGTGGTAGAACTTTGACTGATGAACAACCAAAATATTTGAATTCTCCCGAAACAGAATTATTTGATAAGAGTAAAACCCTATTCGCTCTGGATGTGTCTAAAGATGCTATTTCTAAATTGGATCAGGCGGTGGTTGTAGAGGGATATTTTGATGCGATCGCACTCCATGCCAATGGAATTAATAATGTGGTAGCTTCTTTGGGTACGGCGTTGAGTTTGGAACAGGTAAGATTATTATTGCGATATAGTGAATCAAAACAATTAGTGCTAAATTTTGATGGAGATAAGGCGGGGATTAATGCCACAGAACGAGCAATTGGGGAAATCAGCAACTTGGCATATAAGGGTGAGGTACAGTTAAAAATCTTGCATATTCCTGATGGTAAGGATGCGGATGAATACTTAAAAAATCACTCGGTAACAGACTATGGGCAATTATTAGTTGACGCTCCCCTGTGGTTGGACTGGCAAATTGCACAAGTTATTCAAGGTCGAGATTTAAGACAACCTACGGATTTTCAATTGGTGAGTAGGGAGTTTGTTAAGCTATTGCAAAAAATTTTAAATAGTGACACCTTGAATTACTATATCTCTCACTGTGCGGAAATCCTCAGTTTAGGGGATACTAGATTAATACCCCTGAGAGTGGAAAATCTCATCACTCAGGTTGCACCTCGTCGCACACCAACTCCACGCCCTCCTCAACCAGATTCCACCACATCCCCAAACACACACCAAATATCCCATCCTCAACCCAGTCTGTTGGAGCAAGCTGAAGGATTATTATTAAGAATTTTTCTCCATTGTCCTCAAGAGCGTCAAGTAATCATCGAAACCTTGGGATCCACTAATTTGGAATTTAGTGTTTCCCATCATCGTTTTTTATGGGAAAAAAGTTTGCAGTTCCCTTCACAAACCCTAGATTTAATTTCTCAATTACAGAACCTCTATTTGGAAACACAAAATGATCTAGGTCCGGTTCAGCATATATTTCAACTGAATGAGAAGAATAAACAAGAAATCTTACTACGCACAAGTCAACTAGTTCAAGCTGCGATCGCCTGTATGGAAAAAGTATTTAGGGAAAATCGCTATCGTCACTTTTTAGAACTTTGGCAGAAAACAGATCCCAGCATGGATCCAGATCAGTATAGTCTTTATGCCCAAACTATATATGCTGACAAGATGCGAATACAGGAACTAAGCAAGCAACGTCAATTATCCATAGCAGACCTAATTAATTAATAGGTTCAACTCTTCACAACCTAGCAGATCCTTGATATTATAAAATCAATCACATCTGCTAACCCTGCTTGAACTTTTAGGTTAGTAAAGATAAATGGTTGTTCCCCACGCATTCTCTTGGTGTCTCGTTCCATAACATTTAGATCTGCACCAACGTAGGGAGCGAGATCAGTTTTGTTAATGACCAGTAAATCCGACTTAGTAATTCCCGGTCCACCCTTGCGGGGAATTTTATCCCCCGCAGCAACGTCTATAACATAGATGGTTAAATCCACTAATTCCGGACTAAATGTAGCAGCTAGATTATCTCCCCCACTTTCTAAAAAGACCACATCTAAATCGGTGAATTTTTCTTCTAACTGTTCAATAGCTGCCAAATTCATAGAAGCATCTTCTCGAATCGCTGTGTGAGGACATCCCCCCGTCTCTACCCCTAAAATACGCTCCCTCTCTAATGCTTGAGAGCGAACCAAAAATTGTGCATCCTCTTGAGTATAAATATCGTTGGTAACAACCGCTAATTTATAACTCTCCCGCAATGATTTACATAGTGCATCCACTAAAGCTGTCTTGCCAGAACCCACGGGTCCTGCTACTCCTACACGATAGGCACTCATAAGCAATAATTAGTTATTATTAGTGTTAATATTTATCAACTATTCTAACTCCTGAATAGTCTTGTATACTGGGTTTCGTGTTGCATACTAGCTAAAGATAAACCCCAACTACAGCAACTGAGATGATCATCTTCCAGGGAAAGAATTTCCTCCACCGTTATATCTAATAGTCCCCGTAACTCCCACAACAATTCTTGACCACTGGTTTGACCTAGGGGAATGAGTTTTATGCCCGCTGTAATTAAATTACTCGCCCAGCTATGTAAATATGCCAACAACCCTACCCGAGCATCAATTTGCCAATGACCACAGCCAATACCAAAGGCGATCGCATAGTTACAAGGATAACCAACCGTATTGGATATAGATGTAATTGGGGGTGATAACTTACCCAATAATTGTAAGAGAGATCTTCCCATTTGCCAACTAGCAGCGCGCAGTTCTTGTGTATCTCTAAAAGCAGACAACCAATAGTTCCATTTTTTCAACCCTTCTAGATCTGCCAAATTAGTGGATTGTATGGCTCTAATCATAACTGCACCATCAATACGAATCGAACCGTAGCGCAATTCGGAATCTAACCAATTTTTCAATCCAACCCTGTCGTGAATAGTCCTATTTTCCACCAGCACTTCTAACCCCTCAGAATAGCTATAAGCACCCACAGGTAAAGAGGGACTGGCTAGTTGTAAAATAGACAAAAAACGACTATTCGTGAGAGTGATGGTCTCCATAAGCTCCTAGTTCGGGGTAAAAAGGTGCTACTTCTTCTGTCACCTCCAACTGCAATTTTTGCAGCATTGATTGTAGCACTGAATCGGGAGACAGTCGCAAATAATCAGTAGTAAGTTCCACTGGTATATGACGATTGCCCAGGTGATAAGCTGCTCGTAGTAATTGTATAGGGGTTGTGCCAACCACTGTCAAAACAGGTTCAGGTTTGGCAACAATTTTTATCCAAGTTGTTTCACTTTCATCTGCGAGCATATCTCCATGATGAATAACCCTCCCGCGAGATAAACGCCAACATATTTCCTGTCCGTTTTCTAATATCAAGCGATAACGACTGCGCCTGCGTTCCTCAGCAGTAAGGGGTAACACTAAGTCAAAAGCAGTGTGACCGTGGTCACTTTTCAGTTTTGTTAATATCAACATGGCACCCACTTACATCCATTAAAACCAAGAGACGGAGAGGGAGGGATTCGAACCCTCGTTGAAGTTTCCTCCAAACAGCATTTCCAGTGCTGCGCCTTCAACCACTCGGCCACCTCTCCAGTAGGTCATAAGTTATAACTATAAACTAAGATCTTAAAAAATGCAATGGTTAAATCAAAAAATTTTTGCCATTTTTGCCAGATATGTTTTTTACAATAGAGTGGTAAGCTACATATTTTTCCAACTCCGACGAAACATGGCTCAAACCCACACAATTACAGTTCATAATCGCCAAACTGGTCTATCCCATAGGGTGCAAGTTCCCGATGATCGGTACATTCTCCACTCCGCAGAAAACAATGGTGTGGAATTGCCCTTTTCTTGTCGCAATGGGGCTTGTACCACCTGTGCTGTGAGAGTTTTATCCGGGGAAATTTACCAACCCGAAGCTATTGGTTTATCTCCAGAATTACGTCGTCAAGGTTATGCTTTGTTGTGTGTAAGTTATGCTTGTTCCAACCTAGAGGTAGAAACCCAAGATGAGGATGAAGTTTATGAACTTCAATTCGGGCGATTTTTTGGGAAAGGTAAAGTAAGGGCTGGGTTTCCCTTAGAAGAGGACTAGAGGCAAATTAATGAGGATTATAGAACTTTTAGTACCCAGGATGGCAATTAGGGGCAATTCCTGGAATTATCTAAGTTTGCTGCCAATTGTACTTTGTTGTTCACTAATGTTGCTCTTAGTAGGTTGTCAAAGCAAGGACAGAACCAAAGATAGTATAGTTCAAGCGAGAGTGGTAAGAGTAGTAAGCGGGCAAACCCTAGAAGTGGCAAAAATAGGAGATCCGACAAATTCCGTATCCTCCGTGCGATTAATTGGTTTAGACGCCCCCGACCTGCGTCAGTACCCTTGGGGAGAAGATGCCAGAAAATTATTAGAAAAGTTGATTCAAGATGCCAATAGTGATAATACTACCAATAATAATACCAATAGCGCCCAAATCAAAGTGGCCCAAATCAAACTAGCCCAAATCAAACTAGAATTTGATTTACAAACCCAGGATAAATTTGGACGCAATCTAGCTTATGTTTGGAAGGATCAAGTGCTAGTGAACGAGCAAATCATCAAACAGGGGTATGCTCTATTTGCAGGAAGATCCCCCAATCACAAGTACGATTTACGCCTGGAAAATGCCCAACACTGGGCTAGACTCATGGGGGAAGGGATTTGGAATCCAGAAAACCCCTTACGTCTGACTCCCGGTCAATTTCGTCGGATCAACGGTTGAGTTCTTGCTTTTTTATTTGCCATGGAGATGACGAATTTACAAGTTTTTCTAGATATTGCTACAGAAGCAGCCCTAGCTGCTGGTGTGATTTTACAAGACTATTTAGGAAAGGTAGAAGATGCAGTTACTGAAAAAGGCAGACCCGGTGATTTAGTCACTGCTGCTGATCAAACCGCTGAAAAAGCAATTTTGGCAGTAATTAACCGTCACTTTCCCGAACACTCCATTCTAGCTGAAGAATCAGGAAAAGTGGGAAATCAGACCAGTCAGTACCTGTGGGTAATTGATCCCCTCGATGGCACAACTAACTATACCCATCAATATCCCTGTTTTTGCACTTCCATTGGCTTACTAGTGGAGGGGGAGCCAAAAGTGGGTGTGATTTACGATCCTCTCCGGGGTGAACTATTTCAAGCTGCTGCTGGTCTGGGTGCAACACGTAACCGTCGTCCCATTCGAGTCTCCTCTACCACACAATTGAGCAAAAGTCTCCTAACTACGGGTTTTGCCTATGATAGAAGAGAAACAAGCGATACTAACTATCCAGAATTTTGCCACTTTACCCACCTGACCCAAGGTGTGAGACGGGGAGGATCCGCAGCTTTAGATTTAGCCTACATCAGCTGTGGAAGGGTGGATGGTTATTGGGAAAGGGGTCTTGCTCCTTGGGATATGGTTGCTGGTATAATTTTAGTGCGGGAAGCAGGAGGCAAGGTTACCGCCTATAATGGTAGTGATTTACAAATTGATTCTGGGAGGATCCTAGCTACTAATAGTTATCTTCACCAGGTCATCAGCGAGGAGCTGATGCAGGTTAACCGTTGATTACAAACCTAGTGGTTTAGTTATTTTTTTGGTGGGAAGCAAAAATCATGGTGTATCAACCAGCAGCGGGAGCTAGAGATTTATTACCCTTAGATGTGGCTCAAAAACGCTGGATTGAAGATAGGTTACAACAGGTTTTTCATCGTTGGGGATATCACAGGATTATCACCTCAACTTTGGAGCGTATGGATACTATTATGGCTGGAGAAGCTATTGATCGCCATAAGGTTATACAGTTACAAACCGGTCAAGATGAAGAATTGGGTTTACGTCCCGAATTGACTGCTTCTATTGCTCGGACTGTGGTTACCCGTATGGCCATGGCTCATTATCCCCAGCGATTATATTACAACGCCAATGTGTTTCGTCGTAATTGGGAAAAACGACACAATCATCAGCAAGAATATTATCAAGCAGGTGTGGAACTGATAGGTGCTGAGGGTTTATTGGCTAATGCAGAAGTGTTACTTTTGACCTCTAACTGTTTGACAGCTCTAGGGTTAAACCAATGGCATTTAATTTTGGGTGAAGCAGGAATTACTAAGTCCCTACTCAATGCTTTCCCCCCGGAAATTAGAACTCAGGTGAGAATGGCGATCGCCAATTTAAATAGGGTAGCCATAGATACTTTGCCCCTGGGTGAGGATTTACATAAACAGGCGAGAATCATGATGGATTTACGGGGGAAAAGTGGAGACGTGTTGCAAAAAGTCAGCAATTTCCCTTTAGATTCCAGTCAGCAAGCAGCGGTGAACCATCTGAAATCCCTGGTGGAATTATTAGAAGCGGAAGGGAAATTTTCTCTTATTCTTGATCTGAGTCTCATTCAAACCATTGATTATTACACGGGAATTGTGTTTGAAGTGGTGGGTGACCTGAATGGTCAGGCCCAGGTTTTAGGACGGGGAGGTCGCTATGACCAACTGTTGGGTTTATATCATCCTCGAGGAGAAAATATTCCTGGTATTGGGTTTGAATTGAGTATTGATGATTTATATCAAGTTTTATCCAGTACCCAACAATTACCCCAAACTATTCCTTCCAGTAATTGGTTAGTAGTACCAGAAGGGGACAATGCTCAAGTTGCCACTTTTGCTTATGCACAAAAGTTACGAGATTCAGCCGATTTAATTAGGGTGGAAATGGAATTAGGAGGCAAAGATCCTCAAGGGGTTCGTGAATATGCCAAAGAACGCTCCATAGCCCAAATTGCCTGGATTAAATCCGATGGCACAGGCACAATTGAAACCGTTAGTTGATGGAAAAATAATTAAGAGAGGAGAATCTATGCCACATACAATAGTTACAGAAACTTGCGAAGGAGTTGCAGACTGTGTCGATGCTTGTCCAGTAGCGTGCATTCATGAAGGTCCAGGTAAGAATATTAAAGGTACAGATTGGTACTGGATAGACTTTACCACTTGTATTGATTGTGGTATATGTTTACAAGTTTGCCCAGTAGAAGGAGCAATAGTTCCCCAGGAACGACCTGAATTACAAAAAACACCACAATAATAGGTGATAATGATGATAAACAACCCGGAAAATAGTCCTAAAAACAACTCCAGAAATAATTACTTACTAGAAGTAGAAAACGTCCACGCGGGATACATTAAGGATGTGGATATTTTGCAAGGGATTAATTTTCGGGTTGGTTATGGAGAGTTGGTCACTGTCATTGGTCCTAATGGTGCAGGGAAATCTACCTTGGCTAAAACCATTTTTGGACTCTTGACACCTCACACGGGTACCATCACCTTTGGGGGAGAAAAAATCAACGGGTTAAAATGTGATCAAATCGTCAAGCAGGGTATGTGTTATGTACCCCAAATAGCCAACGTTTTCCCCTCATTAACCATAGAAGAAAATTTGGAAATGGGCGCTTTTGTCAGAAATATCCCCCTAAAACCCTTGAAAGATAAAATCTTCACCATGTTTCCTAGATTAGGCGATCGCCGTTTGCAACGTGCTGGAACTCTATCTGGTGGAGAAAGGCAAATGTTAGCTATGGGTAAAGCTTTAATGTTAGAACCGAGACTATTATTATTAGATGAACCTTCAGCAGCTTTATCTCCTATTTTAGTGACCCAGGTCTTTGAGCAGATTAAACAAATTAACCAGGGGGGAACAGCTATAGTCTTGGTAGAGCAAAATGCTCGGAAAGCACTAGAACTAGCTCATACAGGATATGTATTAGTCTCTGGAAAAGATGAGATTTCCGGATCAGGTCAGGAATTACTCCAAGATCCCAAAGTGGGAGAATTATACCTAGGTGCAGGAGAGACGAGGAGATAGTAGATGCGGAAATGTTGGGTTGCGTTCTACCCAACCTACAATCTACCTACCATATTTACACTACCACCAGCAGTTAAAAGTTGTTTTGCAGTTAATTGTAAACTGGGCAAAATAGCAGAAACAAGAAGATCATCATGTTGAAACAACTGCTTTTGATACTCATCTTCAATTAACTTACAAATAGTAATAGTTGGCTGCTTAACTTTACCAATATATTCCCTACCACCTAAACCCAAATAATCTATAATCCAATATTCAGGTACACCTAATAAAGCATAATCTTCCACCTTACGAGCATAATCATTTTGCCAGTTTGTACTCACAACTTCTGCAATTAATTTAATTAATTTTCCTGATGTAATTACAGGTTCTTGTTGCCATAAAGGCTCATTAATTAATTGAGTTTGATCCAGTACAATCACATCAGGACGAAAAGCCGTATTAGTTCCCAAAAGTTTCACCCAGCAGCGAGAAGGTGTAAAATATGGTAAATCTTGATGATCAATTTCTACATTGAGTTTACGACTGGTAAAAGCTGATATTTGTTCATGTGGTCCAGTGGGTTCCATCTCGATTAATTCCCCATCAATTAATTCATAATGATTATTGTCACCATATTGAGTAATAAACTCATTGACAGTGATTAGTTTTGGTGCTACTTGTACCATGATGATTTTTCCTCATAATTTAGTTCAATATAATTCAACTATACTTTAGCTAAAGTTACTCTTTCAGGCTGATTTTGATATTTACCTACTCTATCTGCATAAGTAGTTTGACATGGTTCTCCTTCTAAAAACAATAATTGCACAACTCCTTCATTGGCATAAATTCTACAATCAGCACTTGATGAATTACTAAATTCCAGGGTAAGTGCGCCATTCCACGAAGCCTCCGCAGGTGTAATATTTGCTATCAAACCCACACGGGCATAAGTGCTTTTTCCCAAACAAATTGCAGTTACATTAGGAGGTATTTGTAATTTTTCTAATGCTACTCCTAGTCCATAAGAATGTGCAGGAATAATAAAAAAATCTCCATCTTCATCATGTTGTAAATCTACAGATTCTAAATTTTTGGGATTAAATTTTTTAGGATTAACAACTGTTCCAGGAATATGTTTAAATACTAAAAATTCTTTAGGTGATAAACGTATATCATAACCATAGGAAGATAAACCATAACTCAATGCAGGTACTTCTGCGCCAGATTCTAACTTGATAGTGCGAAGTAAACTAGGTTCAAATGGTTCAATCATTCCTTTCTTTGCTTGTTCAATTATCCACTTGTCATTCTTCAGCATTTGATAGTTACCTAAATTCCCAATCCCACTATTCTAGCATGATTAAGGATACCAATACAGTAACTCCCGAAGAAATTGCTCAGTTTTGTACCCAATTAGCGGATTATCCCAGTGCGATCGCGGCTTTGGATGCAATTGAGGAGTATGAGGGCTATTTGGAGGATGCTATACCATTTAAGGTACCCACCAAAGCGGGTACAGAATGAGATAAAAAGCGAGCGCGGCAGGGTTCGAACCTGCGACCAATTGCTTAGAAGGCAATTGCTCTATCCACTGAGCTACGCGCCCAATTTCAGCACTTGTAAATTCTCAAAACATCCCTCACTATTCCCAGACTCAACGATCGGGGAAGATTTTTTAGGCTTTTGTGTTTGGTGGAGTCCCAAATGCCATACAATTCTACAATAGACAGGAATTGTCGGAATGTCAACCTTTTGCCCAAAAATTAAACTGTGTCTTTATGTTTGTATAAGGTTCTGAGCCATAAATCAAAATCTGACGATAGCTTGTCAATGGTTCCTCAATCTCGATATACTGGACAAATGGCGAGCTAGTTATTATAAGTTAGTGGTTAAATGTGATGAATCCCGTGCTTCCAAAGCTCCTACTAATTCTAGTTAATTTAGTAACAGACTAAGTGAGAATAAGAAGTTTAAATTTCCTGATAATTGCTGATAGGGATGTAAATGGTGCATAAAAGTTCGATTAGTGCCTTACAGACAAATAAAGTTAACAAATTTTGGTGTCTACCGTGAGAAAACTAACAGATTCAGACAAGACTGAAATTCTCAAACTCTATAGAGAAACCGCCGAAACTACCTCAACTTTGGCAGAACGCTATGGAGTGAGTAACTCCACCATTAGCCGTCTGCTTAAAGGTATTTTACCGGAAGAAGACTATGAGTATCTAGTTTCCCTCAAACGCGCTGCTAGAACTCCGGAAGGTAGGGCCCTGGTAAGCTATGAACAACTACCCCTGCTGGGTCAATCCCAGGAGGATGAGATTGCAGCTACCCAAACTCCCGTGGAGGATACCCAAACTCCCGTGGAGGAATTAGAACCTCCCAAGGTTGAGGTAACCAGAGTTGATACACCTCAGATGGAAGTGTCTAAAGCTGTAATAAAGGAAATTGCAGGTGTTGTAGATATTCAAGCTATACCCATTCCTGCTCCCATCATTAGAAGAGTGAAAACACGCTCCTCTGCAACGGACAAGCCTCCTTTTCCAGTCTCTTCAGATCTGGAACCAGTTAAAAACCAAGTTACAATCCTGGAAGAGACCGATTCTCAAGCTAGTATCATTGCTAATATGTTTGGTGATGATTTGCTGGAAGATTCAGAAGATTTGGATGATTTAGATGATGATTTATATGAAGATGAGGAGGACTTTGAAGAAGAGGAGTTTGAAAGACCCACACCTTTTGTAACCCGACCTAGGGCTGGGGATAGCTCTGTGCAAATTTTGCCACTTTCAGTTGCGCCCCTACCAAAAACATGTTATTTAGTCATTGACCGCTGTGCAGAATTAATTACCAGACCCCTAAAAGACTTTGGTGATTTAGGCGCTATACCCATTGTGGAAACCCAACAAAAAACCCTGCCAGTGTTTGATAATCATCGAGTGGCTAAACGGTTTTCTACCAAACGCGATCGAGTGATTAGAATACCTGACAGTAAGGTGCTGCACAAGACTAGTAACCATTTGCAAGCCAAGGGTATTACCCGACTATTAATTGATGGTCAGGTTTACTCTTTGACCTAATGTGTACTTAAAAACACAGGTCCTGGTGGTCTTTCTCTCTCCATTAGGTAACATGGCTTTTTCTCCCGAAAGTACTTGCCATGTTCACCAGAGAAATGTACAATACCTTAAATGATAAATTTTGCCCTCAACAGTCAACCGAAGAGAGCGGGAGTCTCCATGAGGGGAAATAATGAAGGTTAAATGTCAAAACTTGCATGAAAATAAATAAACATTCAGTTACATTTATTGACTAAATATATGTACTTGGGGTATTAACAATCAGGAGCAATTCTGAATAATCATAACTCAATATAACTCATACCTAATTACCTTACTACCAACACCTGTGTCACTGTAATGATTAACTCTGCATCTTCCTCGATTAGCGATCGCAAGCCTTCTAAAGTGGAAGGGATAAAAGAAAAAAGTAACTTTCTCAGGGAACCCCTAGCCACGGAAATCCTTGAGGATACGACCCATTTCACCGAGGACGCCATACAAATTCTCAAGTTTCACGGTTCCTACCAACAGGATAATAGGGATAACCGCGTCAAAGGACAGGAAAAAGACTATCAGATGATGCTGCGGACAAAAAATCCTGGTGGTTTAGTTCCGCCCCAGCTATACCTAGCCTTAGATAAATTAGCTGATGAATATGGTAACCATACACTAAGAGCCACTACCCGTCAAGGTTTTCAAATCCATGGTGTGTTAAAAAAGAACCTAAAAACTGTAATTGGGACTATCATCGAAAATCTTGGGTCCACCTTGGGAGCTTGCGGGGATATTAACCGTAATGTGATGGCCCCTCCCGCACCTTGGAAAAACCGTCCAGAATACCAATATGCTTGGGAATATGCCCAAAATGTTGCTGATTTACTGTCTCCTCAAACGGGAGCTTATTATGAAATTTGGTTAGATGGGGAAAAAGCCATCACAGCCCAGGAACACCCAGAAGTAAAAGCAGCAAGGCAAAAAAATGGCACTGGGACTATTTTTCATGACTCGGTAGAGCCCATTTATGGCACTTATTATATGCCACGTAAATTCAAAGTTTGCGTGACCGTACCCGGTGATAATTCCGTAGATTTGTATTCCCAGGATTTAACCCTGGTAGTCATTACTAATGAGCAAGGAGAACTGGAGGGTTTTAACGTCTTTGCTGGTGGTGGTTTAGGAAGAACCCATAACAAGGAAGAAACTTTTGCTCGGTTAGCAGATGCTATTTGCTATGTAGATAAAAAAGATGTCTATGAGCTTGTGAAAGCAATTGTTGCCACCCAAAGAGATTATGGCGATCGCACGGACAGAAGACATGCCAGGTTAAAATATCTAATACAAGACTGGGGAGTAGATAGATTCCGGGCAAAAGTAGAAGAGTACTTTGGCAAAAAGGTTAAACCTTTCCAAGAGCTACCACCATTCAAATATGAAGATTTTTTGGGATGGAATGAGCAAGGGGATGGTAAACTGTTTCTAGGGATTTCCATAGACAATGGTCGAGTGAAAGATGAGGGGAAATTTCAACTAAAAACTGCCTTACGGACCATAGTTGAACAGTTTGACCTACCCATGCGTCTTACCCCCAACCAGAACCTAATTTTCTATGATATTGTCCCCAAAGATCGGCAAACCATTCAAGCCATTTTAGAAAGATCCGGGGTAATTACTAATCCCCAGACCATTTCTGCCCTAACCCGCTATGCTATGGCTTGTCCAGCCTTACCCACCTGCGGTTTAGCTATTACCGAATCAGAAAGAGCAATACCTGGAATATTAGAGCGGATTCGCACCTTACTGGATAAGGTAGGTCTGCAAAAAGAACATTTTGTGGTGAGGATGACCGGTTGTCCCAATGGGTGCGCTCGTCCCTACATGGCTGAATTAGGGTTTGTAGGGAGTGCGCCAGAATCCTATCAGGTATGGTTAGGTGGTTCCCCGGATCAAACCAGATTAGCACAACCAATAATTGAGAAATTGCACCACAATAGTATTGAGAGCTTTTTAGAACCCATCTTTGTCTTTTTCAAGAAGTCCCGTCAAGCGAAAGAGAGTTTTGGTGATTTTTGTGATAGGGTTGGTTTGGATGCCATTCGGGAATTTTCAGCTAGTTACAAGCCAGAAGAGGTAGTTAGCACTAGTAAATACCGACATCGGGTAAGTTTGCAAGATGACATTTACTTACAGCTCAAGCAAACCTCAGAGAGAGTAAATAAACCCATGACTCAGCTGGTCAATGAAGCGTTGGCTACCTATTTGGCACAGTTGGACTAAACACACCTGACTAGAGCTTTAATCCAGGGAATTCAATTCCCTGGATCCCCCTATGATTGGTTAGAAACTAAAGGTAGTTCTCAACGCGCCAATAATAACACTGTCATTTTGCTTGTTGTGATTTGGTGCAGTTAGCCAAATCAGACCGGGAGTGACGGTGATATTGTCATTGACTTTAAACTGATAAAAACCTTCCAAATGATAGGAAGTATCTTTGTCTTTAAGTCCGGACAAAGTGGTGCTTGCATTGGTCACTTTTGGCTGCATACCGACTATTAAACCACCCAAGTTGCCTTTTTTCCACAAATCTGGAAAGGCCAGGTTAACAGCATAGTTCCAAATATCCACATCTCCTTTTATACCCGTTAACAACTGGCTCTTGGTATATCCCGCCCAACCTTCTAAACGCAGTTTGGGGGTAACACCCAGGGATGCTTGTACTCCGTAGGAATTGCTGGAGAAATTGCCACCCAAACCACCTGTAGCGTTATTGCTACCCGCAGCAAGTGCTAAATTGTAGGAGTTGATGTAGGTCAGTCCCAGAGTAACACGGTCACTTGGTTTAACAGTTAACTGAGCTAAAGCTCCGTAGGGTCCCTCAAACAAACCCTTACCAGAAGCGGGACTAGCAGCGCTACTGCTTCCAGTACTCATATCTCCACCCAAGTACCCTAGGCTCAATGTTAAATTTTTATTGAACTCGTGGTTTATTCCCAAACCGCTAGCACCCAATTGGGAGTAAATAGGGTTACGCGTACCAAAGGTAGATAAAGCACCAAAAGCACCATCACCATTAAAGCTGGTAATAGTGGTAGTTAGGTCCTCCGCTGCACCATCGTTAGCAACAGCTATGACCTGGGTTTTATCACCTATGGGAAATTTATATGACAATGCAGTCACGGAAAGAGCTGTACTATCTACACCACCCCCAAAGTAGAAACCTGCTTCTTTAAAATCAACCGCATAATCACTTGCAGTAGGTGACTTTGCTGGGTCAACCAACTTAGGAGTTCTAATGTTATTACTTTGAAGTCTGGTAAACAGCGTATCTTTACCTGTAAAACTGGTAACCAGCTCTAATCTTGTCCGCACTCCTAAGGTAGCATTCTTGTCTGTGACTGTCCTCGTATCAACATTAACCTTCCTAGCAGAAATGTCACTAACAACAGCTACTACCTGACCTTGCAATTTTGTGGTTGTGGAAAATTGGGTTGCTTCCAATCGGGTGGTTTTAGCCTCTAATGTATCCACACGACGCTTGAAAGTTTCCAGTTCCGGACCAAACTGTTTTTGCAGTCTCTCTATATTGGCAATGTCCTGTTTAGTTACCTGATCAGCAGTAGCACTACTAATTAGCTCATTAACACGGTCTAAACAAGCACTTAGTGCGGCGGCAAATTCAAATCTGGTCAGTGTTCGATTACCACGAAACTTGCCATCGGGATAACCACCCACACAACCATAACGCTCAATTAATGACTGTATTGCTTGAAATGCCCAATCCCCCGGTTGCACGTCTGATAGCTGGGACACGGATGTCATCTGGGATATGTAGTTTGGCTCAGATACCTGTACAGATGATTCTGTTTTTGACACATCCTCGGCTAAAGCACTGCCACTCATAGAAATGGCATAGCCAAGTACAGAACTTGTTAGCAGATACAACAGAAATTTTTGCATGGTTCCCTCACACCTCTTTATAACTAGGACTTTTACCCACTACCGGATAAATGCAAACACTTAGGAAAAATCCTTTCTTTCTTACCTTAACACCAAGCAAACATTTTTTTAACCTCAAGTTAACAAACCCTGATTTATTTCCCACTTAATCGTGGTTGTATTCGTATTTCGCATAGCTACCATGAAAATCTCGTCCATGCTTATGATTTCTCATTGCCTATTGACATGATAATGATAATCACTATAATATTTTTCTGGTGATGTTTTTTAGTATGGTTGGAGGAGAGAACATGAAAAATTTTGGCAAAACTACCAAAACTACTAAGATTACTAGAAGGATTTTAGGTTGGTCATCTTCTATCCTATTTCTTTCTTTAATATATGGTTGTGAGCGATCGCAGGTTAATATACCAAAGGAAGAATCAACATCAACAATAGTGGCAACATTTTTACCAGTCTACCTATTCACTAAAGCTATAGTAGGGGATGTAGCAAAGGTAGACGTGTTAGTAAAGCCTGGTACTGATATTCATGAATATCAATCTACCCCAGATAATGTCAAGGCGATCGCCACTGGGAGTATTTTGGTAAAAAACGGTCTAGGGTTGGAAGAGTTTTTAGAGGGTACAGTGAAAAATGCTAAAAACCCTAAATTAGTAGAAATTGATGCTAGTAAAGGGATTAAGGTGATGGATGATGGTTCACCGGTGGAGAAAATAAAAGGGGAGAAACATGACCACAAACATGATCACGCCCTGGGGAATCCCCATGTATGGTTGGATCCGGTATTAGCCAAACAGCAAGTCATTAATATTAGAGATGGTTTAATTGCAGCTGATGCGCAAAATAAACAGACCTATCAAACTAATGCAGCGACTTATATTCAGGAATTAGACAATCTCAACAATGAATTTGAGCAAACTCTTAGTAAAACTCCCAACTGTACTTTCATTACTTTTCACGATGCTTTCCCTTATATGGCTAAACGTTATAATCTGAAACAGGTTGCAGTGGTAGAGTTACCAGAGGACAAACTTGCACCAGGAGATATACAAGCGGTAATTAATACGGTGAGAAAGTACAAAGTTAAAGTTTTATTTAGCGAACCAGGAATAGATAATAAACTACTTACCAGTCTTGCTCAAGATTTGAATCTAACTTTATATTCCCTCAATTCGTTAGAAACAGGAGAGAGAAATCCCCAATATTATTTTCAAGCCATGAGAGACAACTTAAAAAGTTTAGCAACAGGATGTCAAAAATAATAATGACTCAAAATCCGTCAAATCAGTCAAAAATTACATTACCAATATTAAAGGTAGAGGGGTTGACCATCTACCAGGGGAAATATTTGGCCATTAGAGATGTTTCCTTTGAATTGTTTCCGGGGACGGATACAGCTATAGTTGGACCTAACGGTGCTGGTAAAAGTACCCTGGTAAAGGGTATATTAGATTTGATTCCCCGCACTGCTGGGAAAATTGAGGTTTTTGGTTTCCCCCTTTCTAGATTGGGGAATTTACGTCAATTACTGGGCTATATACCACAAAACTTTATCTTTGACCGTAGTTTTCCTATTTCCACAAGTGAGTTAGTAGGACTAGGTATTGGTCAATATGAATCAGTCAGTGGGAGAAATAGCTCGTCTATTAATTCATGGTTATGTAAATTTCGACAAATCCGACAACAACAATCCACAGCTATTAAGGTAGCATTACAGCGTACAAATTCCTACCATTTAAGAAATAAGACCATTGGCACACTCAGTGGTGGTGAATTAAAAAGGGTTTTGTTGTCCTATTGTTTAGTAACTCCCCGAAAACTGCTAATTTTAGACGAAGCTTTCGCTGGGGTGGATATTCAGGGAGCAGCAGATTTTTATGCTTTGCTCAATCAGTTAAAATTAGAAGAAGGGTGGACCGTATTACAGGTTTCCCATGACATTGACATGGTAAATCGCCATTGTGATCGAGTACTTTGCTTAAATCAAACCTTGGTCTGTTCTGGTAAACCGGAAATTGCTCTTTCACCACAAAATCTGTTAGCAACCTATGGCCCAGGTTTCAGTCGTTATCAACATCATCATTAAATAATGACTAGTCTTATTACTAATATTCACGACTTGTTTAATCTTTTGCAATTCCCATTTATGCAACGTGCCATGATAGGCGCAGTATTAATGGGAACATTGGGGGGGTTATTGGGCAGTTTTGCCACTCTACGCCAACTATCCTTTTTTAGTCATGCGGTGGGTCATGCAGCACTGGTGGGAGTTGCTTTGGGAGTGTTATTAAATACTAATCCCCATTGGATGTTATTGCCATTTACCCTAATTTTTGGTGTCATTGTCCTCTACATAATCGACCAAACTGATTTAGCTAGTGATAGTGTGCTTAGTATAGTCTTATCAGGATCCTTAGCCATCGGTGTGATCCTCACCAGCATGATTCAGGGATATCGTGGTAACCTAATGGCGGTTCTCTTTGGAGATATTCTGGCCATTGACCATACGGATTTAATTTTAACCCTGATCATCTTATTAATAAGTAGTATTTTTATATTATCAACTATGCGATCGCAAATTTTGTTAACACTCAATCCGGATGTGGCTAAAGTTCAAGGTGTACCGGTTGAAGTATATCGCTATAGTTTTGTGATTTTACTATCTTTAGCAGTTGCAGTAGCAATTAAAGCAGTAGGAGTATTACTAGTGAACGCGTTTTTAGTGATTCCCTCAGCGACAGCCAAATTAATGAGTGAGCATTTCAGTAGATTTTTAATCTTATCAGTGGTAATAGGTTGTATGAGTAGTATTATTGGCATGACAGCTTCTGGTCTATTTAACCAAGCTTCTGGTCCAACCATAGTAATTGTGCAGTTTCTTTTGTTTGTGTTTACTTTTAGCTGGGTCAGATTGAGGAGGATATAAAGACAATAGTCAACCCCCTCATGAAATTAATTGCGATCGCTATTTTATGGGATTTTCGGTGCAATTACCAAAGATGGGAAAAATCCTACAGGAGATAGAAGGAAGAGCGATCGCTCTTTAGCGAGGGGAATATCAAATATTAGTAGTGTTAGAAAGACCAGCGGGATGGTAAACTATGTGGTGTTGAAGGAAGATCGCTCGCGAATATCAAATACTAGTGAGTGGAATTAAATATAAGACAATGTAGGTTGGGTTGAAGGATGAAACCCAACACCCCCAACCCATCCTACAAATAATTGTGCCTCCCCACAAGGAGTAGCGATCGCTCTTTCGCGAAGGGGGGTAATATCAAATACTAGTAGTGTTGAAACACCAGCGGGATATAGAGTTCCATTATTATTAGGTGGAGAAAACTCAACAAGCAATTTACCAAACGTGACCAAACTATATGGGGTTGTAAACTCATTTTTAATAACGCTAAAAAACGGTTACACAATTGTATTAACACCAAAATTCATATATATAAAGATAAACAATAAGAAAAAATTATATTTATAGGGGGTTAAGATAAGTTTTTTTATGGTTGAAGGGATAAAAATGTGGTATTATGAGGGTTGAGTATAATGGAGTGTGAGCATTGGCGAAAAAAGTGCACAGATTCCCATTATCAGAGTATCACGTCCAAGAGACAATAGTCAACCCCCTCATGGAGAAAAAAATCGGCGCCTAGATTCCTCACTTGAAATTAATTGCGATCGCTATTTTATAGGATTTTCGGTGTAATTACCAAAGGTAGGAAAAATCCTGCTAGGAGATAGAAGGAAGAGCGATCGCTCGCGGGAGATATGAAATATTAGTAGTGTTGAAACACCAGCGGGATGTGGAATTAAATATAAGATTCACGTAGGTTGGGTTGAGGAACGAAACCCAACAAACCCACAGGATATATGTAAACGCGATTGCGAAGTGATCTCTACGGGATTAACCATAATTGGTTGAATTAACCCTTACCTGGAGACTGTCTGTGGGGGAGACAGGGAATTCATTGTCTCAAAGCCTAAGTCGGTTGAAAACCGACTGGTTTTGTAGTGAGTCATTATGGGTAACCCATTCTACAAATAATTGTGCCTCCTTACAAGGAATAGCGATCGCTCGTGAATATCAAATACTAGTGAGTGGAATAGCGATCGCTCGCGGGAGATATGAAATATTAGTAGTGTTGAAAC
>NZ_LMVE01000116.1:0-2520 GCF_001432185.1 Cylindrospermopsis sp. CR12
ATTATTTGGGTTAGCTTGGGACTTAGTATATGATTTCCTGCAGAAATACTTATGGGATCATGATTGGCCAGGTGTGTTTCAATTCTATGCAGGAATTGTGGAGGGAGTGTTTCTGGGTGTAATTCTAGGGACTATAGGACTACCGAAAATTCCTAGAGCAGAATTTCAGGTAGTTACATTTATTCAACATTATGGACTGGTGTGGTTAGGGGTTTATTTATCAGCATGGATAGTAATGCGATTGGTGTTTCCCCGTTGGCGATTTCGTGGTGGGGAATGGCTAGGAAATTGGCCTAGGGGATCTTAAACAGGTTGGGCTAAAAGCTGAAAGGAAATTTCTGTATAGATATTGACAAATTTCCCGGAATATCCACATACTAAAATGTATTCTATATTGTTGAGTTCAATATGGAGACTTCAGAAGTGACGGTAAACATTGGGGAATCGGCTAAGGAATTAGGCGTTTCCGTAAAAACTATAAGGAGGTTTACTCGGAAAAACTAATTACCAAGAACAGGTTTAACAATTTTCCCTTGCGAAGATGCTCAAGTGCGATCGCCCATAAGGATTACTTCGCGATCGCCCACCATTAACATCACCTATTACCAAGAATAGATTCAAAAATTTCCCTTGAGAAGAAACCGGGGGGTCATTACTAAGAGCGATCGCCCATAGAAATTGCTTCGCAATCTCCCTCGAAATATCCAAATCTCCCAAAACCCTTGTAATAATTGATTTATCCTTCAATATTTTACCAAATGGGAACCGAACATAAAATGCGCCTAGATGAGAGCGTGCCTTGCGATCTCCCGTAGGGAGTGCTGCGCAATCTCCCGCAGGGAGTGCTGCGCAATCGCCCTTTTCATTCCTCACCCCTTAACTCAAGCTATATTAAAAACATACCCTACCCTGTAAATTTAAATGTATAAACCATTCACCTATATATTTATAACCTCTGGAATCATATCTACAGTCCTATTCTCATCCCAGCTCACCCCAGCTCAAACAATCCCCAATATCCAGGATATTGCCCAAAAAACCACAGTCCAAATCAACAGTGACGCCCACCCCGGGGGTTCCGGTGTAATTGTCAAAAAAGAAGGCACCATATATACCGTACTCACCGCCAATCATGTAGTCTGTGATAGACTTGGTACTACCAAAATTCGCTGTCGCCAAGACTTTACATATACCATTAGAACTCATGATGGCAGAGAATATCCCATCAAAGAACTCCAACCCATCCAAAAAAATGTTCAGGACCCAGACCTGGCCCTAGTCACCTTTGAATCCAAAGAAAATTATCAAGTTGCATCCTTGGGTAACTCAGAGAACCTAACCATAAGAGCTGATATTTCCGTGGCCGGATTCCCCACCATTTTTGGCAGAGTCGGTAAACAACGAAGTTTTACTATCACTGATGGTAAGGTAGTTACTTTTCTCTCAGATCCCCCCCAAGGCTATGGACTAGTTTATAATGCTACCACCCGTATTGGTAATAGTGGGGGTCCCGTTTTTAATGCACAAGGTCAGGTAATTGCCATTCACGGACTCGCAGATACCAACGCCCTAGAATCAGAAGAAACAAATCCTATTAACTCCTCCCTAACCTCTCTCAGAAAGCTAATTAACGCCCAACCTGAGTCAGCATCCTCTTCCTCTCAAAAAACTGGCTTTAATGCGGGCGTTCCCATCAATATCCTATATGGATTTTTCCCCAAAAGCTTCTTCAACTCCACTTCATTACCTACCACCCAAACAAAACCTTCTTCCCCCTCTCAATATACAAAACTAGAAACTCTATTACAATCTCAAAACTTTAAAGAAGCAGATCAAGAAACAGATAGAATTGTACTAGCATTAGCTCAAAGACAAACAGAAGGTTATTTAAGACTAGAAGATACTAAAAACCTTTCCTGTCAAGCACTACAAGCTATTGACCACCTGTGGTCTAAATATAGTCAAGGCAAATTTGGCATTTCAACTCAACAACAAATATATCAGAGTTTAGGTGGCACCACACAATACAACGGAACAATATGGAATTCCTTTAGTGAAACAGTCGGATGGCGAAAGGGAACCTGGTTATCATCTAATCAATTAGATTTTTCCCTGAGCGCACCTAAAGGTCAACTCCCCACCCTGGGCGTAGCAGAATTATATGGCGAGAGTTTCGGACTTTTACCTCCCGTTCTCAAATGTAGAATCTAACCTACTTACCCCATTGGTCTCTCATAGGAACCGCCATGCTAGAACTAACTATCAACTTCTCCGTTGCAGCATCTGGTTTCTCCCCATCTTGATATAACTCCTGAGCTTGCCATAAAGGTTCACTTTGTAAACCATTTATTCCCACCACCTCTCCCTTTGTATTTAATAGCGGAGCGCCACTCATCCCTTTTCTCACCTCATTGGTATACCCAATTTGATATCCTCCCAACAACGGCTTTTTCAGCAATAAAGAAATCTTCCCAGATGTAAATATAAACCTAGACCCTTTTTCTCTTTCAGCAATAAACC
>NZ_LMVE01000117.1:0-2840 GCF_001432185.1 Cylindrospermopsis sp. CR12
TAGTTCAACCAGATATTAAACAGGATGGGTTAGCAGTAGGGTAACCTATGGGGGTGTTGGGTTTCATACTTCAACCCAACCTACTAGGTTCATCTTATATTTAATTCCACCCACCTACTTAGAGCGGAAATGATTAATAGTTAATAGGTTTTGAATAAACGTTTTAGAAAAATGGCGGGAGAGTCTGTGACAAGTAGCAAAGTTGCCATTCAAGGTGTTAAGGTCCTGAGTTCTGGGGGATGGATAGAGGACGGCACGGTTTTGATAGAGGATGGGATATTTACGAGTGTTAACCAATGTGAGGTTCCCTATGGATTTGAGATAGTGAATGGACAGGGTTTACAAATGTTACCCGGGATTATTGACCTGCATGGGGATGCTTTTGAAAGAATGATTTGTCCCAGGCCTGGAATAAATATTCCCCTGTCTATGGCTATGGTTGAAAACGACCGAAATCTTTTGGCATGGGGTATCACGACTTTTTACTGCTCTATTACCGATTCCTATGAACCTGGTTTACGCAGTCGCGAAACGGCTGGTCATATTATGGAATTTATTTTAGGCACGGGTAAGGAGTTTTTAAAAACTAATCACCGGATTCATATTAGACATGAGGAAGCTAATGTTTTGGGACATGATGAGTTGTGTGAATGGTTGGAGACGGGTCGTATAGATATTTTATCGATAAATGACCATCTACCATCTACTCCAGAAGAAAAGAGATGGTATAGATACCTAAATAGTATTAAACAAAGAACTTCTTTATCTCTGGAGGAAATAACTCAACTGGTTATGCAGGTGAGGGAAACAAGAGACCAAGCTGATGAGCAAATAGAAACTCTCATCAAAATCGCCCAGGGGCGGAATATTCCTCTGGCTTCCCATGATGATGATACACCAGAAAAGGTGGCTCTTAGTCAAAAAAGGGGGGTGGCAATTGCGGAATTTCCGGCGAGTGTGGATTTGGCGGCTCAGTGTCAAGCTTATGGAGCTTCTGTACTAATGGGGGCACCTAATTTAGTGCGTGGAGGTTCTCACCTTGGTTTAATGAGTGTGGGGACGGGGATAAAATCTCAAGTTATTGATTGTCTTTGCTCGGACTATCACTATCCCTCATTATTTTATAGTCCCTTCAAAATAGCAGAAGAGGGACTAATGTGTTTTGAAGAAGCATGGTCGTTGGTTTCTAGTAAACCTGCTGCTGCTGCTGGTATTGGCGATCGTAAGGGACAAGTTGCTCCGGGTCTGGATGCTGATTTCCTCTTAATATCACCGGATTTACCTGTGCTCTGTGCTATTGTATCTGTTTATGTGTTGGGAAAAGAAGTTGTCTATTATCCTCTGAAAAAACTATGAATTTTACTATTGAGGAAGTTTGTCGTTTGTTCGACGAAAAAGGGTCAAAAGAGGAGTTTATTCGTTTACCTTTTGCTCCAGATGCGGTAAAACTAAGAATTGTTGATTCTTATGGATTTGATTCTTATGGATGAGCCAACGGGTGGACTGGATGTGTCAGTTCAAGCTCGATTGCTAGATCTGCTGCGATCGCTGGTTAGAAATTTTAATCTAAGTGTAATTTTAGTGACTGTGAACTCATCGTGCGATCGCATTTCATAGAGGTTTCCATTAATTCTACTTCCCAGAGGGAAGCGTACCAACGAAAAACTAGCCCCTTGGTAAGGTATCACATCCAAAAGAATAACGGGTAATTGCTACCATGGGGAGTGTTTATATCCCGTGGGTTTGTTGGGTTTCGTTGCTCAACCCAACCTACAAGTCCTCTGGCGATCTCCCATAGGGAGTGCTTCGCAATCGCCCTAACTGCGAATAACGGTAATAGTGCGTCCCCCTGGACTAATAGCTTGCTCCGTACTAATTCTCTCTCCCATGGGTGGTAACCCCGCACGGCGATCGAAAATCACTAACCAACCTGTATCCAATCCTAAACCATTCAGATATTTATCCAATTGGATCAAACCCTGGGTTAGCGGATCTAACTTTTCTTTCCGCACCTTTAACTCTATGCCCATCACCACTTTGCCATAGCGCAAACAAATATCCATCCTCCCAGAACCAATGGCATATTCTCGTTCTAACGTACCACCACCATTCACTACCCGATGCAAAAATGCCATTAACACCAAGTGAGGAGCAATCTCATGGTAGGGCGCACTTTTGAGCAGTGGTTCCCCATGTTGTCGCCAAAATTCCAAAAAAGAGTCTAATAGGATTTGAGGGTTGAGTGTGCCATCAGGGTTTAACCAGTTGGGTTCCACCGAAGTTAAAGAGGCGATCGCCACGGAGGCTAAAGCTTTAGGTAAAATCTCTCGATAAATAGGGTTAGCAATTTCCAGTCCACCCCCGCGATCGCGACGGCATAAACCCAGATCTAACACGTATCGTAAGTTATCTTCTGGCGTATCAGCTAAGTCTTCACCAGCTAACATAGGTTGAATAATGTCCCTGACCCTCTCTTCCCGTAATCTTTCTGCTAAGCTATCTAAATGGGTATCCTGGCGTCGAATCAGAATTTCCTTGGCTTGGTTAATCACTTCAGCAGTAATGGGTTGGGTAATGTCTTTCACCAAAACCTGGGTAGCTTGACGAGCTAGGGCGTTAACTAACCACGGTTGTCCATCAGTTAAATAAAATGCCTGATGGATGGCTTCCGGAGTAAACACCTGTCCCGTAGCTTGTGTATGTTGTAAGTAAAGTTCTTCTACTTCTGATAAAGTAAAATTACTGAGGGTTAAAGACTCAGCCTTGATATTGAAAGGACTGGAAGTATTAAGTCTTTCACTTCCACCGGATTTAACCTTATAGTCCCGCACATCCCGCAT
>NZ_LMVE01000118.1:0-8616 GCF_001432185.1 Cylindrospermopsis sp. CR12
TAGTTCAACCAGATATTAAACAACATAGATAGCTCTACTCTCTGCTATTGTATCTGTTTACGTATTGGGAAAACAAGTTGTCCACTATCCTCTCAAAAAACCATGAAATTTACCATTGACGAAATTTGTCATTTATTCGACCACAAAGGGTCAAAAATGTACGGAGCAGAAGCAGTTACCCAGTTAGAACATGCACTCCAAACTGCTAATTTAGCTCTGCAAGCTGGTGAGACTAGGGAGTTAATTACCGCCTGTTTACTTCACGATTTAGGACATTTAATTCATAATTTAGGAGATGATCCTGCTGCACAAGGTGTAGATGATAAACACGAATATCGGGCTATTCCCTTTCTTGGTCAAATTTTTAGTCTAGAGGTAACAGAACCCATTAGATTACATGTTGTGGCTAAACGTTATCTTTGTGCGGTTGATTCCCAATATTGGCAAGGTCTTTCTCCTGCTTCTCAACGCAGTTTACAACTGCAAGGCGGCATTTTTTCTCCTCAAGAAGCAGAGGAGTTTATTCGTTTACCTTTTGCTCCAGATGCGGTAAAACTAAGAATTTATGATGACCAAGCTAAGGTTCCTCACCTTTCTACACCAGAGTTGAGCTATTTTGTGGAATTAGTGCCCCGGTCATAATTGTTGGCAAAAAAACAGGCAATATCTAAGTATGTTTACTATTCCGGAAAGACAAGGTTGGATGTCAATCCTAGCTAGGGCTGAATTACAACAGTTAGAGGATTTAATAGAGTCTCTGGTCAGTAAGTTCCATGATTTACCTAATTATACCTTTTTGCGCAATCCAGAAATTGGTTTGGTGATGGTTCAAGGTCGTGCTGGGGCCACAGGTGAAGCTTTTAACCTGGGAGATATGACCATGACTCGTTGCGTGGTTCAGTTAGAAGATATGGTGGATGGTTTGCCCATCAGTGGATTTGGTTATATTGGGGGGCGTTCCCAACGTCATGCGGAATTGGCAGCTTTGTGTGATGCTTTGCTGCAAACCACTCTATGGCATGATCAGGTTCAAACCACTGTGATTTTACCCATCCAACAATCATTAGCTAAACAACAAGACAGGAAACAACGACAAACTGCTGCTACTAAGGTTAATTTTTTTACTATGGTAAGGGGGGAGGGATAAGTAAAATTAAGGTAAGATTAATCGAATTAAATCAATGGAAGCTGGAGGAAAAATATGCCATACGTTGCGGTTAAAGGTGGCGAGCAGGCAATCGAAAATGCGGAAAAATTACTGCACAGCAGACGACGGGGTGATATAAATATTACTGAAATCACCAGTGAGCAAATTGAACAACAGTTGACTTTGGCTGTGGAGCGGGTAATGTGTGAAGGTAGTTTATATGACCGGGAATTGGCTGCACTGGCTATCAAACAATCTTGGGGCGACCTAGTGGAGGCAATTTTTTTAGTTAGGGCCTATCGGACTACCCTACCTCGTTTCTACTACACCCAACCCTTAAACACTGGCGTAATGCAAATTGAAAGACGAATTTCTTCTATCTTTAAGGATATTCCCGGAGGACAAAATTTAGGACCCACTTTTGATTACATCCATCGGCTATTAGATTTTAAACTTTTGGCAGAAAATCAAGTTCCTCCACCATCAGAAACTAGTGTTAGTCAAGAGTCTTTTCCCCTAGTTATGGAGACTTTGGACAAAGAGGGATTAATTCAGTCCGAACCAAGAGCAACCCAACCACAAGTACCTTTTGATTTAACTCGTCAACCTTTGAATTTTCCAGCGAACAGGGATGCAAGACTACAAAATCTAGCACGAGCGGATGAGGGGTTTTTACTTTCCCTAGCATACTCTACTCAGCGCGGTTACGGTAAGAATCATCCCTTCGCAGGGGAAATTCGGATGGGAGAGGTGGAGGTAATTATATTTCCGGAGGAATTGGGTTTTGAAATTTCTGTTACTGACATTACTATTACGGAAGTGCAGATGGTGAATCAATTTAAGGGAAGTAAACACGTACCTCCCCAATTTACCCGTGGTTATGGACTTACCTTTGGATACAATGAACGTAAAGCTATGTCTATGGCTTTGGTAGACAGAGCAATGCGGGCCAGTGAATTGGGGGAGTCCGTAGATAGTCCAGCTCAAAACATTGAGTTTGTTCTTTCCCATTCTGATAATGTGGAAGCCCAAGGGTTTGTCCAGCATCTAAAATTACCCCACTACATCGATTTTCAGGCGGAATTGAATCTAATTCGTCAAATGCGACAAAAATCACAGGATTTATCCCCATAATGTCAGTATCAACTAAACACCCAGATTTTAATTCAGGTTTTAACTTTGCCTACCTTGATGAACAAACTAAACGTTCCATTCGTCGGGCTCTGCTCAAAGCAGTAGCTATTCCAGGACATCAAATCCCTTTCTCTTCTAGAGAAATGCCTATGTCTTACGGATGGGGAACTGGGGGAATTCAAGTTACAGCGGCGATTATTGGTCAAAATGATGTTCTAAAGGTGATTGACCAGGGAGCAGATGACACCACTAATGCTGTAAATATTCGCCGCTTTTTCCGCAAGGTTTGTGCTGTGGAAACTACGGAGGAAACTGGACGAGCTACTTTAATTCAAACTCGTCATCGTATCCCGGAAACCCCCCTACGCGAAGGACAGATTCTGGTTTATCAAGTTCCTATTCCTGAACCTTTACGCTGGTTGGAACCTTCTACTGTGGAAAGTCGTAAGATGCACGCTTTGCAAGAGTATGGACCAATCTATATAAAGCTTTATGAGGATATTACTAGATATGGTTATATTGCTACTGGATATGATTATCCTGTAATCGTGGAAGACCGCTATCTAATGAGTCCTAGCCCCATACCACGCTTTGATAATCCTAAAATGCATCTTAATCCCGCACTTCAATTATTTGGAGCAGGTCGAGAGAAGCGCATTTATGCTGTGCCTCCTTACTCTAGGGTAAAAAGTCTTGATTTTGAGGATTACCCTTTCGGGGTGGAGCGTTGGAACCATGCTTGTGAGTTATGTGGTTCTACGGAAAGTTTTCTGGATGAGGTACTTGTTGATGATCGTGGAGGCAGAATGTGGATCTGTTCGGATACGGATTACTGTCAGCAGCAACGGAGGAAAAAATAATCGGGTATGCAATCCATACAACCTATATTACAGGTAGACCATCTTAGTAAATCCTTCGGGGTGATTCCTGCTTGTGATGGTGTTTCTTTTGATCTTTATCCGGGACAGGTTCTGGGCATTGTGGGAGAGTCGGGCTCTGGTAAATCTACTTTGCTCAGGGCGATCGCTCGTTATATTACGGTGGATGAGGGTAGTATAATTTATAAAAATCGTCAGGAGCGGTATTTAAAAATTCGGGAACTGGGGGAATATGAGCGCCGATGGTTAATGCGTACTGAGTGGGGTTTTGTTCAGCAAAATCCTAGGGATGGTTTGCGTATGCAGGTAAGTGCTGGAGCTAATATTGGTGAAAGACTGTTGGATATTGGCATGCGTAATTATGGTCAAATTCGTCAGGAAGCGATTCGCTGGTTACAAGAAGTGGAGATTGATCCAGATCGTTTGGATGATCTACCCACCACTTTTTCAGGTGGTATGCAGCAAAGATTACAATTGGCTAGGGTGTTAGTAACTAGACCACGGTTGATTCTTATGGATGAGCCAACTGGTGGACTGGATGTTTCGGTCCAAGCTCGATTGCTAGATCTGCTGCGATCGCTCGTTAGGAATTTTAATCTGAGTGTAATTTTAGTGACTCATGACATTGGGGTAGTCAGACTACTAGCTCATCGGTTGCTAGTAATGCAACAAGGAAAAGTAGTGGAGTCAGGATTAACAGATCAAGTGTTAGATGACCCTCAACATCCCTACACCCAACTATTAGTGAGTGCTGCTCTTACACCATGAGTATTTACACCCCATCAATGAATTATCGATCTCCGGAAACCATTTTACAAGTTGCCAATTTGAGCAAAAGCTTTATCCTTCAGCAACAGGGAGGGGTTAGTTTACCAGTAATCAAGGGAGTTTCCTTTCAATTAAATCAGGGTGAATCCCTAGTCCTATCTGGTGCATCTGGTTCTGGTAAATCCACTTTAATCAGATGTATATATGGTAATTACAGACCTAACAATGGAGAGGTTTGGGTTAAACACGAAGGGAGTTGGATTGATCTATGTCAACTTGCTCCCCATGAACTTTTAGCAGTGAGGCAAAAAACCATTGGATATGTCAGTCAGTTTTTGCGGGTTATTCCCCGAGTCCCCGCCATAGAAGTAGCTGCGGAACTGTTATTAGATTTAGGGGAGGAACGAAGGGTAGCTTTAGCAAAGGTAAAAGAATTATTTCATCGTCTTCATTTACCTGAACGCTTATGGCAATTATCCCCCACCACATTTTCTGGAGGAGAAAAGCAGAGAGTAAATATAGCTAGAGCACTGGTAGTGAACTTTCCTATTTTGCTTTTAGATGAACCAACTTCAGCCTTAGATACTCACAATTGCCAAATAGTTATGGAACTGTTAGAAGAGCGCAAGATTAAAGGATGCGCCCTAATTGGCATTTTCCATAACATGGATCAAGGTCAAAACCTCAACACAAACACAGCCAAAAAACTTTTTGATAGGGAGTTATTTGTCCATGAATGAGCAGATTTATACCAACTATCGGTTATTACTTCCTGATGAAGAGATTTTAGGTACTCTTATAGTACGCAATGGCAAGATTGCTGATATTCAACCGGGGATAACAAATAAAGGAGAGAACGGAGAAGGAAAATATCTCATACCGGGGTTGATTGAACTACATACAGACAATTTAGAAAGATGTATGTCTCCTCGTCCAGGAATTCGCTGGCCTTTAGAAGCAGCAGCTATCTATCATGACCGGGACTTAGCCAGTGCAGGAGTAACCACAGTTTGTGATGCCATTGCCATTGGTGATGTTAATCCTAAATCACCGCGTTTAAAGAATTATGATCAGATGATCAATGTCCTTTGCCAAGGGAAAGCAGATAAGAGATTTTTAGTAGACCATTATATTCACTTACGCTGTGAATTAGCCTATCCAGAAGTTTATCAAATTACCGAGGAATATGTTCACAACTCCTTGCTGTTGATGATATCCCTTATGGATCATACACCGGGACAGCGACAGTTTATCAAACTAGAAAAATTCAAAGAATACTACATGGGTAAACATGGAGTAACAGCACAAGAAATGGAAGAGTTTATCACAACAAGACAAGAAAGACACAAGTTATATAGCAAGAAGAACCGTGATTTTCTAGTTGAGTTAGCCAGGGGAAGGAAAATTGCCCTAGCTAGTCATGACGATGCTACAGTAGAACATGTGCAAGAAGCGGTAGAAGATGGAGTAGTTTTAGCGGAGTTTCCTACTACTGTAGAAGCTGCAAGTAAAGCTCACAGTTTAGGATTAAAGGTTTTAATGGGTGCCCCTAACCTGGTTTTGGGTGGTTCTCATTCTGGAAATGTGTCGGCCATGGATTTGGTCTTATTAGACCTGGTGGATGTAATTTCTTCAGATTATGTACCTCAAAGTTTATTACAAGCCATGTTTATCATTGCCAAAAAGACTGGTAAACCACTATATCAGTCTATGGAACTATTTACCAGTAATCCTGCACAAGCAATTGATTTATTTCATGATCGAGGTAGTTTAGAAGTTGGCAAACGAGCTGATTTTATTACTGTTTGTGATGATGGCATTGTTCCACGATTAATATCAACTATTTGTGCAGGTTGTCGTATTAGTTAATCATAATTAAGTAGGGACAGACAATTACTTGTAGGATGGGTTACCCATCTGGGCGTTGAGTTTCATACTTCAACCCAACCTACTCTCATCTTATATTTAACTCCACCCACCCACTTAGCGCTCAATTAAGAAAGTTATCAATATCGATAATAGTACCCCAGCTTTCTAAATCTGGTGCAATCCTAATAATTCTCCTAAGTACTTGATCATCTATCCAAATAAATAGTGGAAAGGCAAATTTTTTGCTGAATTCCTCTCTAATTTGGTTTGATACTTGTAAAATCGAGTCCAGATTTTTAACAGCATCTAAACCAAAAACCATCACAGCATAGGGTTGTATATTCACCATTGTAGCTGATATGTTGTCATAAAGACTCATAGCTGATGGGGATAGATTGATCTCCTCAATTTTTGTACAATAACTACTACGCAATTTTACTGCTATTTTTTGGTGCAATCTAACACAATTACAGTGCAAAAAGATGAGAGAAAACTGACCTTGGGAAAAGTTAATAGCCCTCAATATACTCCTAATTGCATCATGGTTATCATTAGCAACATTCTCCAAATTATTCATGATACTAATCCTTATAATCATAATCCCTAGGAAATTCGGTGGATTCTAATAAGATTGGATTGATATCAAACCAAGAACCTTGGTCATCTCGATATTCAAAAACAAACAAACTGCGCAGCAAAATATCATACTGTTCTTCCCCTCTGTATGTTTTTGTTTTCCATACTTTTCGCAATAGTTCCCATTCATCAGATGTAATAGCTAAACTTAATAGATTACACTGTTCTTTAATGGTGTTTTCTAAACATAGACGAGAAATTGGTACATCCTGTGATTGTAAACAACGAAACAACAACTTCAAAAGACTACGTAAGTGACCACCACTAACCTGACAAAGACGATCAAAGGTTCTAGGACTATCAAAAATCTTAGTGGTCAAGGCCAATTTCTCTGGACTTTGTTGCCAATTCACACTGGGAAAAGCTCTGACCATAATCATTTGTTGTAGAAGAGTCATAGCTGCTGAGTAGTATTCACCATTTCTTTGTTTAACAGATATCATTGGCAACACTTTAGGATCTACTCCAAAGCGATTAATTAATCTACCCAAAGCATTGGAAAATATCAGCACTAAAGGAATAGTGTACACAATGTGACAGCTTAAAGCTTTTAACTGTTCACCTCTTTCAACAAACAGATATTCTGGTTGATATTGACCATTAGCTTTAGGACTATTATCTATCCTGTCTAAATTATCAATAATTACTACTAAACCTGACTTACCCTGCTTTTTTAACTCCTCTTGAGCAGGGACTAGTAATTCTCTGTTGATGGATTGTAAAATACTAGCGGTGCGAGGTTCTAAATACTGTCTGAGCTGATCACGTAGTTTGGGACTTTCCTTGGTTTTAGCAGTGATTTTCGCTATACCAACAGATAATTCCGCCTCAAAATCAATATCCAGGGGTGTTTGTAAGAACTCAATCACATCCTTAAATAGATTCTGAAAAAATCCAGATTTGACGTTAATTTGTGTAACTTCTAAACTGTGACTTACTTCTTTAGCTATTGCTAATAAAATGTCAGTAACGTCAACATCTCCTAAATCCAAACTCTGACTAGATTCAAAATATACTACATGAAAAAATTCAGTTTCCAGTTCTGATTTTAGACGCATTAACTCAGTAGACTTACCCACCCCGATATGTCCGGTAAACAGTTGACAGGTTGGTGAATCTGGGGAAAGTCGTGTAATAGTCCGTTTTAGTTCGTTAATTATTTCCAGTCCACGAACTGGAGAGAAGTCAATATACCGTTGTTTATCTTCAGGATTATTACTATTTAGCGTTTTATTGGGGTTGCAAGCTTGGTAAAGTGATTTTGTTATATCCAATGGTAGCTAATAATTTACTTACTGATATTCGTACATTGTTCGACCCACAATGTTTGTTGACTTAAACAGTATAGTTAAGGTAAGATTTGCTTGTCAACAGCAATTGCCAAAAAGGCGGACAAAGTTTGCGAGGTAAAGATTGTGAGAGTAAAACGGGGTTTATTCAATCCCACCCTAATAGCAATTATCAGTTTTTGTATATTAGTTAGTGTGCCAAAGCCCGCCTACGCCATGCACATTATGGAAGGTTTCCTACCAGTAGGGTGGGCAGTTTTTTGGTGGGTGGTAGCATTACCCTTTTTTATTCTTGGGTTACGCAGTCTAACTCGCACTACTCAGGCCAACCCCCAGCTGAAACTACTACTGGGTTTAGCTGGTGCTTTCGCTTTTGTGCTGTCAGCATTAAAAATCCCCTCAGTTACGGGTAGCTCCTCCCATCCTACTGGTACTGGATTGGGTGCAGTACTATTTGGTCCTTTAACAATGTCAGTCCTGGGTAGCTTGGTACTATTATTTCAATCCTTGCTGCTAGCACATGGTGGATTAACTACTTTGGGGGCCAATGCTTTTTCCATGGCCATAGCTGGACCTTTTGCTGCATATTGGATATACAATTTGACAATTAAAATTAGTGGTAAAGAGAAAATTGCCATCTTCTTGTCAGCTGCGATCGCAGATTTATTGACCTATGTAATTACCTCTATACAACTTGCGCTGGCTTTTCCCGCACCAGTTGGTGGCTTTATGGCCTCATTTATCAAGTTTACTGGAATTTTTGCCATTACTCAAGTTCCTTTAGCAATTAGCGAAGGATTGCTAACCCTACTAGTGTGGAATTGGCTACAATCTTATAATCCTCAAGAGTTGGAACTTTTACAATTAATCAAGGGAGGAAACGGTAATGAATCAG
>NZ_LMVE01000119.1:0-1418 GCF_001432185.1 Cylindrospermopsis sp. CR12
ATCTTAATTTTATTTATTTGTTCACCTCTCTGGGTAATGTGAATTCTTATTGCTGCTTATTGAGAATAGATTTTGATGACATTTTTGCTGATTTACTGTTTCTCGAATGCTTTTTTCACTCTCTATGTTTATTTTTATGCTAACTTTGATTTTTATCTCAGTAATTTCCCTCCCTGATAGTTGAGGGTGCGGAATGTGGGCTAAAATTCTCTTAAACGCACTTGGGGACACCATTCCCTATATTTAGGATAGCAACAATATTCTGTTCTTCTCTCTTCCATCCGTAGCCTAACTCAAGACAGTAGTTTGGGTATACATATAAAAAGGGCGATCGCATCTTACAGGTTAGGATTCCAACATTTATCTCAATACAGTAGGTTTCTCATAGAAAGGCGATCAGTCATCTAGTCTGCTTTCTAGACTTTGCACTTCCTTTTTTTGGATATCGAAAGACAGTAGTTCGGATAGGTTTCTAACTGTGAACTCATCGTGCGATCGCATTTCATAGAGATTGCCTTGAGGACAGTAGTAATGATATTTAGACTTCTTTATTTGGGGGAGAGGAACTAAGTGGCGATCACCTGGACGTTTAATAGATTTGGCTTTTAGCTTTATGCCAGGACAGTAGTTCGGATAGATTTTGCGTATAGTAGTTTTGGTAAATTACTATTACAGTAGGTGTTGAGCCTATCGCTGGTTTTTAGATTAATCACCGTAAAAAACATGCAATTTATTATCACTTTCCAAAACTATATAGTTATGCTCCTTTAATACGCTTAAATACATTTCTTGTAGTGAATGCAGATGCTCATGTACTTTAATAATACCATATAAATGAATCATGAAATCAATTATTGCATCAAAACTGCAAAAATATCTATCACCTAAAGTATGGAAATTCTGCATATCTTTTACAGCGAATTTCAGGTAAATGAACCACGGTTTTTGTTTCGCGCAAAGGGAGAAGGTAATCAAAATCTGGTTTAAATAGATGAAAACTGCTGTAACTCGTCTGAATATGAGGTAAAGTTTACTCCTAATAATAATCCTTTTTCCCGATGTGGTGTAGATTTTATACATATTGATAAATTTATATAAGATTATATGAAAGAAAAGAAAGATAAAAGCGATAAGCCGAAAAAACCAAAGTCACGCTCCGGGGCGCCAGAAAAAAAACTTACCAGAGGACAAAAGACCGTACTGATCGCATCGCTGATAAAACAGGGCGTAACTCTCCGATTTATTGCGAAAAAGTTGGGCTGTTCTCTGGCGACAGTTTCTGGAATCGCTAAAGAACTGGGATACCAGTTTCCCACACGAACTCCAGAAATTCTTTCTCTCCTTGATCAAGGCTTCACTCAAACAGAGGTTGCTAAAAAGTTGGGCGTCTCAAGACAGTTGGTTTCTGCTGTCGCAAA
>NZ_LMVE01000120.1:0-56668 GCF_001432185.1 Cylindrospermopsis sp. CR12
CGTCCTGTATTTGCAAAGCGGATAAGTTCTAATAATTGACCTGATAAAATAGCTTCGGTAAGTTGATCTAGTTTCTTGTAAGCTGCGTTGTCTGACAATTTTTCCAGATCAATACCGGGACTATCAGCGATCGCTCTCACTCGGTAATCATCAGTATAGTCCTCAGAATCGGTTTGAGTAGAATCCTGAGACTCTGATTCACCAGGCTCTTTAGAATCTGCTTTTTTGTTCTTCTGAGGACGCAATATTTGACTTAATTCTAACTTTTTCTCAATCCCTTCATAAATAGATAAAGAAATAGGATCATCTAAATCTTTAGCATGAGAACGAAGCACTTTATAAACCTGTACCAGTTCATGTTTATTTAAAATTGCATTGCCAACAAAATAAGCACGTTTCATAATATCCTTAGGTAATATTTTATAGGGGTGTAAAACTCTTTGAATATCTTTACGCAGTGTGTCTTGACTAAAACCAACAATATATTTTTTCAAGCTTTCAAAAAATATCTCTTGAACTGTTTTATCCTCGTCTTCCTCATGGCGAAAACAAGGGAAGTGTACCAAACAGCGAATAATTGTTATTAATCGTAAAAAGGCATCACTATCAGAATAGGTATGTGCCTCAAATTTATCAATATTTCCTGTATATTCACCAACCAAAATTTCTGATGCTAATCCTTGTTCATTAAGAATTCCATTTTTTTCTAACCATTGCAAATCATTAGCTAAAGCTTCGGGTTGAGCATAAATAGAATGATACTTACGCGACATTAATGCAGATATTTCATCTAAAGAATCTGTTATAGGTTGAACATTACCAACTAACTCCTTTTGTAAAAGATCAGGATTAATTTCATGGAGTAAACCCAACCCAGGGAATTTAATAATTAACGAAATCAAATACATTAATCGTTCAAAATCAATTAAACCAGAATAGTGATGTAAAGTTTTCTTCTGGCTACAATTACGACGATTAACAATAGAACGAGGTAAACTTTTAATCTGTTTTGCAACTAGAGAAAAGTCATATTTGCCATTTACCATTGGCACAACATTTACTTTAGCAAAACCCTCTGCTTCAATGGGTTCAAAGTTTATTAACTGCTTGTTGAAACTCTCAATTATGTTTTTACCAACTTGCCGTTGTCGCTGTTCATTTCTGCGGCAACATTCATCTAAGGGTATTTTTAAATACCAACCCATCCAAGTTTCTGCACCTACACATGCAAACTTTTGCAATATATCCATACGTTGCGATCGCTTAAAATTTGTAGCATCATAAATTACAGAACGACCAGAAGCAACAGCAACTTTAACCCTATTCAATACCTCCTGTTCAATTAAATTCCAATCACCTTGTATACTTTCATCACCAAACAACTCCCCCCGAATTGTATCTGTAGAGATTATTACACAATTAGGATCATATTCCACCCACTGACGAGCAAAGGTTGACTTTCCGGAACCAGGAAGACCGATAAGACAATGACAAATTGGAGACATAAAAGTAATGATTAAAAATCAATAAATATATATTAGGCTAAATTACTAATTCTTAATAATACTTAACGCGAATCACGAAAAATACCTTGAAGATTCCCAAATTTTCATTACCTAAAATTACCAATTACAACAAATCTATAACTAATCGTTACAACTTTTAATTTTGTTGTTCGCGTCAAATTAACACTGCTTAGGTACTTTGATGTTATAAGGAATTCAAACTAGACGCTAACGTTTGTGGGAAAGCTGAAAACCCCTCTCCTGTCTGGATAGCGGATTTAGGTAAATATCAAGTAGTACCAGTGTTTGGTCTTACTGACAACAACAACCCAAGACATAAATTTGTACAAACATTGCGTAATGGTACATCCACACAAGAATTTGCTCAAATTTTCCCCCTCCCCTAGCTTTCTGTTGTTCGCGCCAAGAGGATTTAATTTTGACGGTCGCGTGAAGAATTAGACAAGTAGGCTAGGGGTAGCCATAATTATAGCTATCAACCCAAGAAAAGATTGATTGCACAGTACACGATTGGAGAATTTATCAAAGTTATCATAAGGAGTCTATTATGGAAAATCGTTTATTTGTTTTCTCACCCTGTGGCACAAGTTTGTTGACCAATCAAGCAGCTCAAGAAGAAAGAGGTTTAGTCAGTAAACATGCTAATGCAAAACACATTGAAGAAATACCCTCAGAAGATAGCCTGAAACTGCGATCGCTTGCCAAGAGAGTAGAAGAAAAACTAGCATCTGCTGATCTTGAGTTAGCAGGTAAGATGTCAGCGGAGCTAAATGGCATTATTAAACTTTATAGAAGACCCTGAAATCTTTGAGACTGCAAAGGCTCAAGGAGTAATTTTTATAACGAAAGATAGTGATTTCGTAGATTTAGTTGAGCGACTGGGATCACCACCACAAATTATCTGGTTGACTTGCGGTAATACATCAAATGCGAGGCTAAGAGAGATATTGAGTTCAGTTCTACCAGAAACGCTAGAGTTGCTACATTCTGGTGAAAAGTTAGTAGAGATCAGTGGGATGGCATAACAACTCCAATGCAGCAGTTGACGACTTTTATAGACATTGAGGTCGAGTGTTAGGGCGGGAATACACCTCTACAAATGGAACATTTACTTTTCAAGTATATAAGCAAGTGGATTCATAGTTCTCTAATTCCCTAACTATCTCCTCGTGGACTTGATACATAATACTTGCATCTTCCAGAGAATTAAATTTCTCATCTGTAATGAAGTTTAAACAGCATAGAACTCTTTTCTCCCAATGATCTTTTGTTGTTGTTTCCCAAGCCTTGAAGACTTCTTCTTCAGATAATCCAAGTATGTTGTGAAATATTTTATTTCTTTGGGTTTTTGTAACTTTGTAAAATTTTTTCATATCGTCATTCTTATTTATTTCTAATTTTTTGATTGTCTGGAAAAAAAATTTGTGATCAATTCTTTTTTCAGGTAGCTCCTTTTTATTTTGTTTATCAAAAAACTCTCCTTCTATTGTTTTTCGAATATTATTTGGTAATTTTTCGATTATGCTTCTCTTAAATATTAAACCATTATTTTCAATAATATCATCAGGGTATTCATTTTTAAGCCAGTTAACGATTAGTCCTTCCACAGATCTGAAACTGTGAAATAGTGCTTCCACACTGTTTCCTTGCTCTATTCTTACCACAGCTAAATAGGCAGCTTCATATGCTGGCCACCAGTAATATTTCAATCGCTCTTCTGCTGTTTTCTCAAACTTTGGTAGCTTTTTTAATTCCTCAATAAAACCTTCGGCTTTAGAAGTATTTGATTTAACTTTGAATTCAGAAGTATTCCACTTAATAGCTGCACTTAATAAATTTTTAATGTTATCCATTTTCTCATCCTGGTTATTAGGATCGTCTAATAAATCATCTTTTAACAAATCCAGGACACCTGAATAATCAAAACGTTTCAGTAAGATTTTTGCCTCTTGCAGTTTAAGTCCCCGCAAATAATTGGAAGTATTTATGATTTTTGTACTTTCACTTTTGTATTCATTGGAAACCAAAAATTTCACTTTTTTACCGAATCTTGATAAGCTGAGAAATTGAATTGCAGATGAAATAGCAGGTGTACCAGCTTGATGACTTACATATATATTATTCAAATCTTGATCTTTCATTAGTCCGAGTATACTTGAAGAATTAAATAGTTCTTTCATGATCAGCTTGGGCACTTGATCCCAGCTATCTAAACTTTCTGATTCTGATTTTGGTTGAATTGTGACATAATTAATCTCTGACTGAGGAAATTTACTTTTCAAATATTTCTCGATTATTGGTTTCAAAGTACAAGTATCTTTCCAGTATGGGCTATCTAAACCAGGATCGCCGTCCTCGCAATTCTCCCTAATAAATCTCTGATCTGTCAAAATAACAATTATTTGATTAATATCCTTTTTTTCTTGTTCTAATTTTTGAGAAAAATTATCCAGTAATGGAAAACATAGGTGTTCATGTATGGAATAACCTAATTTTTCGCCAATAGCCATTCCCATAGCTCTTGCTGGAACTAAAAACATATCTTTTTCTTTATCTTCTTCCCCAAATTCATGAGGAAGTTTTTTGGATAGTTCATTCCATCGACATATTCCAGAAATTTTGAGTTGAACATCACTGTTACCGGTTGTCAAGATCCAAATATTACTACTCATAAGCTTCAGTCCTCTCCTATTCTGTATTCCAACCTGTTGTTTTTTTATCTACTGATTACCAACTGTACGTCAAAAGTAAGTAAAAAATGTCTCCCCTACTATAGCACTTTAACTGCCCCAAAGTTTTTCAAAAGTGTTATCATTTTCTAACAATTTGAAGAATTCTGTTTTCAGATCTGGGTTATCTGGAGCAAATATGGTTAATATTTCTACGTATCTACACTTTGTTTGTTTACAATCATGTACTATTTTATCGTTCCGTATAGTAGTATATAGAGGATACATTCTGTGCCAAATTTGACTGATTTTTCTCTTTCCAGAATCAACATATCCGGTTAAATCTGTTCTTTTGATATTATCTCGATGAAACCATTCAATGGCTCTACTATCTTCTCGACCTTCTGCTATTCTTGCCCATACCTGTACATTTTTTGGGTGCCAAGATTCTCGCCATGTTTCTACATATGGACCTGTGGTTCCGGATTTAATATATTGAGGAAAGTATCCTCTTACTGTATCTGGAAGATCGGATAAAAATTTCTTTATATTATTCAATTTTCCATCGTTTACTGTAATGCAATATTCTTCCAATTGAAATGATTTTTGAAAAATCCAATGGCAACCAATTAGTATATCTTTCCTATATGCTGGATAAAAGAGTTTATGATCTGATCTGCGCCATGATCTACCAAAACCACCTAGCAGCATGGAGAACTTAATTAGTAAAGCTAGAAATTGCCGTTCATTTTCTGAACAGCGACCAGCTAAAGTTGAATTAGTATTACTAATTTCTAGTAAACCTTCTAAATCATATCTAATTTCTTGATCAATATCATATTTAAAACTAACACCAAATTTACCAACAGTTGAACCTTTTTTATGAATGTCTGAAGTAATCCCACCCCATAATTCTTCACTTATCTTTTGCACTGTGTATTCGTCAGTTAACCCTGCTAATAATCGTAAAGTATGACCTCTTAATGTCGCTTTAAACATATTAGGACGAAATTCCGAAGAGGCGTTTTGATTTAATAACCTAGAATTTATTCCTTTTCCTTTTAAACCGACCGATATAACAACTTTATTATCAGTCAAAAATACTGTTTCCGAATTTTGAGAATTTTGAGAATTTTTAAATTTACCGTATCCAGCACTGGTTCTAGAACCAATTCCGTTCGATAAAGCATGTTCCCAAATTCTTTGAACTAACTCCCAGTCTAAATCATTTGAATGGTTATATTTAATTTCTGAAATACCAAATATAAAAGTTGTGCGGTACAGTGAAATTTGCAAATTAGCTTTAGTTTTTATGTCATCATACATAACCTGAAATTTTTGTTGACTGTGAATAATATCAAGCAAGCGATCACTATTTGCCCAGGACATATCTACAGGATAGCCCCCATGAAAACGTAAAATTCCTGGCTTTGTTGTTTTTCCGCCAACACATTTTTCTTCCCCACCACAATAATCTAATACTTTGTCTGGTTCAATCTCTAAACAAGCTCTCAAAAAAGCTCCCTTCATACTAGTTCCTGTGTAGTAAGGTACACCTTTTGCACCGATAACAGGTCGAATTATTCCGTCGTCTTGTCCTGAATTTGTAACTAAACGCCAAATTAGTGTATATTCCCACGTATGGACATTTTGTCCAAACTTAGGTATTCTTATTGTTGATGGCTTCTGTTTCCATTTCGGCAAGACTTCATCTGATTTATTAGGTATGGGGGGACATCCTTTGAACCACTCCTCTATCCACTGTTTTG
The DNA here is from genome assembly GCF_001432185.1 of Cylindrospermopsis sp. CR12. NCBI lineage: Bacteria > Bacillati > Cyanobacteriota > Cyanophyceae > Nostocales > Aphanizomenonaceae > Cylindrospermopsis > Cylindrospermopsis sp. CR12. Next base: position 5,965 of record NZ_LMVE01000120.1, read on the forward strand.
CTGCTGATTTATTTCCAGCATATTGAATCATTCCCCTATCTTTAATTTGAGCTTGATACATTAATGGTACTGAATTATGACTCATTTTTTTGTCCTCACCTATAACTTCTCTCAATTTTTTAGCCACCTAAACTATCTAAATTACCTTTGCTGTAATAATTTGGTTCATTCAATTCTCTTGATCAGTTTCGTTACTTGCTGTAGGTTTGTATCTTTGTGTCCACCAAACCATATAATCACATAGTTGTGTTAGTATTGAAAGTGTAACTTTTCGATACGCTAAAGGAAATTTTTGTGAATCCCATAAATCTTCCGGTGTTCGAGGTACTTGGATACTAGCTTGATGCATAGTTATGACCAATTTGTCCCAAGTATCTGCCCAATATTGAGATTTCTTATTATTTTTATCTTCTTTTAATCGCAATTGTTCACCCCAGAACCTTTCTAAACCATAGTGAACCGTAGAGCGCATTTTGTAAACTTGCTTTGATGCTTCATCATCTTTATATTTTTTGACTAATTCGTGAGCAATCTTGTCTAGATTAAAATCTTCCCAGGACATACTTACCTCGTAATATAACTAACTTTGTAAGATTATTAAATACTAACAGTTTTATTGGATAAATACTGTGACTTCACAGTACCCAAAACCTACGGACTCCAAACCCCCAAAATAAATATTAGCCTTATTAATTCTAGGCTGATCTTGTTCATACTCTCCAGCAAAAGGTTTCCATGTTTCAGGTTTATTTTGACCGTTCTTTTTAATACCAATAGGAAAAACTAAAAAGGTTTCCTCTGGTAATGCTTCAACTCCAAAAAAATTCTTACTACACTTTTGTTCCTTTTCTAAAGCAACACGACTTTGACGGTAGAGTGCCATATCATGAATCATAGAAATTTCATTGTCACGTACTATTATTGCTGGTAATTTTTCTTGATTCGGAAACCAACAGTCATCTATATATTCGTTGTTCTTAATACTCAAAAAACCAAAATTGAAGAATAATTTGTTGTTTGGTAAAGGTACAAGGTTTTTGGATCTAGAATATTCACTAGGTAGAGGTTTTTGCAATCCAGTGATTCTCTTGTAACGCTTCAACAAACGTGGACAGCTTACCCAAACAATTGGTTGACCTGGACAGAATACAGGTAGCCAAATGATAGAAGCATAGTCAAACTTTACTAATGATTCAGTTATTCTACTGTAAATAGCAGAATCGTCTGTATTATTCTCATCATTACGCTCATCTGTGTAAGTGAAATCATTTCCATACCATTTTTTTACCTCTGTTTCTTTTTTGTCTCCCGAGTGATTGTACCGCATTAAAGCTCGGAATCTACCACGAATTGAGCTGCCAGGAATAATACCAGTTTGAGTAAATTGATCTCGAAAAATTAGGTTGATATTTCCCGTTTCTTCTCCCGCTGTTGCTCCTACATGTAATGGTGCTTCTGTTTTAATAATTCCATAACCCTGATGATACATAAACTAAATTCTCCTAATTTTATTATTTACTACTTGTCCACACGAATGAAATAGCATAATCTGTTGAATCAATGAAAACTAGTTTTTTTCAACTCTAGTATTATTCAACACCCTTAATTTTGATTGGTAAACATAAACCACATCCTAATTGTTTAAGAGAAAAGCCCTCAGTGGGGAACCATTCATTAGGAAACCCTGCTTCATTTTCGTCCCCCCACCAAGATTTATTTAAAGGCTCTTCAAATACATAAACACTCCCTGCTGGAACTGCGTAACGTCCTCTTCCTAATCTTCCTCCCCCTTTATTATCTCCCACTCGATAACGGTAAGGTGAAGGTCTATCCGTCAAAATATGGCTAGGTTTAGGAAAAGTTGTCTGATTTGGGTCTGGGTAGCGACGTGAAAACCGATTTGAACCCCAGACTCCCGGTGTGATCAGGGCAAAACTACGCTGAATTTTTTCTTTTAACAGACCTAATATCACGTGATTTGACAAATCCTGTGATTCAATTTCCACCAAATGACCCTCACCTCCAAAACAGTACCACCCCTTCGGTATTTCGTGAGTTGATAAATAAACTAAGCAAAATTCTTGATCATTTTGTATAGCATTTTCTAGAAATAATCCGCTTTCTTCAACACAACGCTCATTTTTAAGTAACCTGGGATGTAGTATAGATACGTATCTCCATGGATCTCCTTTGCTGTGATTCATAATGTCTTTAACACGATTATACCGCCAATAATGAATATCATGCCATTTACAATCAGGCTCCAAAGATTTTTGATCACGATACCACTTGTCATTTTTTATTTCCCACTCATCTGACTTATTGCTTTTTTGATTGATAATTTTTGTCCAAGGAATGGGGATGTAGAAGCGGTGTGGTTGGTCTGGTTTTGACCAAAAAGGTCCGGCCAGATGTAATTTCTTGAGTTCTTCATGCTCAATAAATGGGTTAGTCTTATTGGCTGCAAAGAACAAGCCAGACAAGGTATAAGCGTCTGGAGGAAACTTTGAACCAGAACGTCCTATCAGATTTTCTGATGATAAGAATGCTCCCGCACTGCCATATAAAAATCCTAAAGGGTTAATAATAATTAGATATTTGTACATATTTGCCACCCTACATTAATTAGATCGTTGATCCAAATAATCATATCTATATCTTTCACAAGTGTGTTTCTTTCACCATAAAGAATTGTTGCGGATTCTGTCTGTAGATGTCTTTCGTCCTCAAAATAAATATCAAACAAGGACATTCCTAATAGATATTTACTACGATCTTGACTCGATTTATGTAAATCAATGGCATGACGGGCTTTGAGTTCAGCAAGATCACTATAAATATGATTCCAATTTGGTTTACAGTTATCCTTCCTACCTCTACATTCCCATTTTGGGTAAGTTTTACCATCCCTGTCCCGGTATCGTTTTAAAACATATAGATAATTCCACGGACAAGTCCATTGTACATATTGTCCACTATTAAACACAACTCGAATAGTCACTCTGTCCTTACCAGAAGATTTTGCTATCTTCTGTGTTTCTCGACAATGCTGTAACACATCTCGCTGAGGTACACCCCCTGCTGCCCAGACAAAACCAACACTTAAAGTTATCTTTTGTTTATGCTCATTCCATCGGTCATTCAAAGTCATTAACCATTCATAAACTTCCAACCCTATCTTTTTGTCCGTCTGTTTACTGTCTGAAGTCTTTTTTTCAGTTTGTCTACCATAAATTACCCCTAGGAAATCATCGCCACCCGCATAAATAACTCTCCCTTGAATATTCGGATTGGGATATCTGTTAAAGTCTTCATAAAAATCCTCCCCCCACTTTAGCATTGCTCTACTAAATCTACTTAAACCCACATCTCCTTCATCTTCTGCAATATTTTTCAGATGCTCACCAACGTTATCTCCATCTCCCATGAACCATCCTGTCCACAGATACTCTGTTTTACCATTAAAATTCGATTGACGCTGGATTTCTGTAAATCTTTCTACCACCGACATGCCCAATTCTTCTGCAATACTGGGATACGTAACTAAACGTTTAGTCAGTTCAGGAATACTCAACTTTTCTCTAGGGTCAATAAATTTACCTTGAATTTCTGATGACGTTGGCTCTTCAGTTATTTTTGCCAGATCCGTATAGAATGTTTTAATTTGTTTATTTTCTTCTTTATAGTTGGTATGTTTTGGATTACGCCCTGTTCCACCTAATCCTGGGAAAGCGATTGCATCACTACCACTTAGACTAGAACTTTCTCCAACCCAATTTATTGCAGTCCAATCACGACACAGTTTTTTGGTTTCTAGTTCTTTCATTACGGATATAGGAGAATCTGCCTGAGCCCAAAAGATTTCCCAAGTATGATTGGCCCAATGATTCCATTCATCATCCCAATAATAAGGTTCTAAATGTCGCAGATTACTGGTCAACCATTCCTTACAACAGTTAAGAACTTTTTTCCAAGTTTGTAAAATTGACTCTCTTGCTTTATCTTCTGGGAAATCGCCTTTAAAAAGAATTCGATTAGGAATTCCTCTTTCTATATTAGGAGATCCAGGTGAAATCACTTTGATAGTAGATATCTCCCGCTCAGCAGTATCAATTATATGTCTACTTAGGTACGAAAGAATTTGTGATGCACCATATAAGTCTCGTAACTTCCGAGACTTTTCTATAAATCCTTGTACAGGTGCAAAGGTGACAGCAGTATATATGTATTTTTCTTCGTCATCCATTCTTTTTTACAGCCTCAACAAATGTAAACAAAGACACTTTAGGTGATTACAATCTTTCCCCGCATCTATCTTAAGGTAGATATTTAAAACTTGGAAAGAAATGCGATCGCATTTCTTAATACCTATAGATCCCAGCCTTGAAATGGGTTATGATGTCCACATACCAAGTCTAATCAACAATGATAACCTAGCCTTATTGTTATAGAAAAGGCTTTTACAAACCTTAAAACAAACTCGGAGGGGCAAATTTTCCATGAAAGGGAAACAAGTTTTACTAACAGGTGGAACAGGTGGACTGGGCTTAGGGGTCACACCCACGATTTTGGCTCAAGGTGCATATCTCACCATTCCGTACCGCAATCTTACTTATGTCGAAAGATTAAAAACAATCTTACCCCCTGCGGATATGGCCAGGATTCAATTTATTCCCGTAAATCTTGAAAGCGATTCTTCCGTGGAAGAACTGGTTAATAGCATGACCAAAGTCGACGTCTTAATTCATTTAGTCGGTGGTTTTTACTATGGCAAAACCCATGAATGCAGTTTTGACGATTGGAAACATCAATTTGAATTAAATGTTTACACAACTTTCTTAACCTGCAAATATAGTTTAAAAAGAATGCTAGAGAATGGTTATGGGCGCATTGTTACTGTTAGTTCTCGTGCTGGTTTAGAGCCTGCTGCCAATCTAGCAGCTTATTCTGCATCTAAAGCCGCTGTGATAGCTCTAACTAAGGCTATAGCTGATGAAACTAGGGGCACTAATATCACCGCAAATACGGTTTTACCCAGTGTTATTGATACACCCACTAATAGGGAGGCAATGGGTGTGGAAAAAGCTGGCGAATGGGTCAAACCCGAATCCATTGGCCAGGTAATTTGTTTTTTGGCTTCGGAAGCTGCTGGGGATATCCGGGGTGCTACTATTCCCGTTTATGGCAATATTTAAGGAGAGCGATCGCATGGTTTGGGGATATTTTTTAAAAACCCCCCAATCCTCTCGAAGCAATGTTGAGTGGAGTATCTAATCCAGGCGATCGCATTTCTTAACACATATTTAGATGCCCGACCTAATGATTGTTATTCTTTACATCTTTAAATTTACAGATATGATTAAGTAGTTAACTAAATTATTTTTTCACTACTTGAAGTAAAATTAGTATCCACATTTAGTTGATTCATCGCGCAAATATACAACGCTAAGTTATGTTGAAGCAAGAAGCACAATGGCTAGGAAAAATGATTTATTCTCTTGATCAAGATAGTATTTTTCCATTATTAAATCTTGGAAGTTCCAGTCAAAACTTCCGAGAAAAACAACAACCTTGGATATATCAATTCTTGTTTAAACCTGCTCAGCAATCCGCTGTAGTTTTAATTCCCCACGCCCTGGGTATCCTAGAAGATGTGGAAATTGGGCTTTAATTCCTCTAGAAATAGCGATCGCACAGCCAAAAACATTTTGTTGAACTATCCTTTCTCCGGATTGGTTAGTTTAATAACAAAATTTCTCAATACTTTCAACATAGCCAAATTAACTTCATGTCCCGCATCAAAGTGATGGTACTCAACAGGAACTCCCAAGGATTGTGCAACCTGTTGGCTTTTAATTGCAGCTGAGAGGGGAACAATCTGGTCTTGGGTTCCGTGCATAATCAGAGTTGGGGGGAACTGGCGTTTTTCTATAGTGGAGACTTGAGGATGTAAATAGCCACTCATGACTGCTAAACCGGCTAAGGGTAAGTTGAGACCCACATCTAAGGTCATGGCACCACCCTGGGAAAATCCGGTCAAAATAGTTTTAGACAGGGGAATTCCTGTGGTGGTTGGTAGGGATTGCAACCAGTCTATTAACAATTGACGGCTTACTACTAGTCCTTCATACATTTTGTCGTCTCGTAGATCATACCATGCTCTACCATTATCGCTATAGGGATAGGGATAGGGAGCATTAGGAAGTAAAAACTCATAATCATGTAAGTTAACATGCGGTAATAAGGATGCTACGTCCTCAGCATTGGCACCCCAACCGTGTAAGGTGACAATTAGTCCCAATGGAGTTTTTGTGGTTTGGGCGGAAATTTTAATAAAATCTAAGGTCATATAGACAATCAGAAAAATTAACTGTTATTAATTTTACGTAGTTTTGTCTCCCATAGCAAGACTTTTTTTTATCTGTTCTGCTATAATTTTAGGATAGTTCTATGGATGTCTAAAACTATGAAGTGGCGAGTCATACTTGAACCCGATCCAGAGACCAGGGAATGGGGAATTTGGTGTCCAGAGTTGCCTGGATGCACATCTGCTGGTATCACACAAAATGTTAGTGGTCTCAGGACAAAAGATTGATTTTCAAATGGCTTAAAATTTTCTAAGTTTAAGCTATTTAACATGATAAAATCTCCCGAACTATTTGGTTAATTTGCTCAAACCTATATATAACCTGATCACTGGCTTGAGAAATGGATTTCTCAAAGTTGGCATCTGTTTCAATTTTTTTCATAAATGTTTTATTTAACAAGTCTTTATAATTTATCAATTTATCAATTTGCCCCGGTGTTAACCTACTCAAAATAACTGACCATGCTTCAAACAGAGATTTATTAACAGGGAACCTTGTTTTGCCATTTTTGGGAGGTTTACGGAAAGCGTTACTGCTAAAAATGCTATCTGCTGCTCTCATGGATTTAATGAAGTCTCGTTTCATATCCTTGAGCCTAGTATCCTCTAAATTATTTAACTTCGACATGGCACTATTTAAAAACTCATTTCTTCCTTGAGTATAATCATGATAATCTATCAACCAAAATGCAATAAAACCTATAATATATTCATGATCGTCCATTCTTTTCCTTCTTTTTTCACTGATGTTTATCAACTTCTTAAACTCTGCTAATTCTGAAAACTCCTTCAGAATCCTCAAGGACTTTCCAGGGTACATAGCTTGACGCAGCTCCTGGTTATTCAGTGATACACCACCAGTATTAATTCTTTGAAAAATATTATATTTTACTTCCGGGGGAGTTCCGGACTCAACTAAGCAGACTATTAACTCTGTTTCTTCTATCCTTCTTTGGTGATGACGAGACAATTCATCATATTTTTTGTGTTCTAAATCCCTCAGAAATTGTAAATCAGTTAATCTCAGTTCCTGGTCAAGAATGAATTTTTTAAATGTATTAATTCTTTGAATACCATCTATCACTAACCACTTATCATCAGTAGTTGCATCCACATAAAATGCTGGAAGTGGAATCCCAATTAAAACAGATTCAATTAAACGACTCTTATTTTTGTCATTCCAAATGTCGGCATGACGTTGAAAATCAGGGGCTAAATCAATTTCGTCATGCTGAATTCTTTTTAGCAATATATCTATTGACATCATCTTAGTCTTGATCCTAATTTTTGTAGGATCAAACGGTTCTAGGTTTTCAATCTCATCCTCTTCAACATCTTCATCACTGTCATCATATATCTCCCTAATTGGCAGTTCCATTTGTTGAGTGTTAATACCCTTAGTAATTGTCATAAATTGACGCTCCTATCGCTAAAAGCGAGGGATTCCCTGTTCATCCAGTTACCTTATCTAGGAGGCTTTCACCTAATAGACAGTGGGTAGTCTGTCCGAGGGCTTGAATTTCTGTCCGCCCGACAGTATTTGCTTTTTGAAGTATGTTTTTAGCGGCGTTTTCATCCCTATCCAAAACACAACCACAAGAACAAATATGTGTTCTTACAGACAACGTTTTCTTAACAATATTGCCACAAATAGAACATTGCTGGCTAGTATATTGTGGGTTTACCGCTATTACAAACTTCCCGTGTATTTTCCCAAAGTAGTCTAACCAATCGGTGAACATTGACCAACTTGCGTCATTAATAGACTTAGCAAGTTTTCTATTTTTCACCATATTAAAAACCTTCAAGTCTTCATAAACTACCAAATCGTTAGATTGGATTAACGCTTTTGCTGTCTTTACAACAAAATCTTTACGTTGTCTGGAGACTTTTAAATGAAGACGGGCTACTTTTGACTTTTGTTTTTGACGCTTGTTGCTCCCCTTTTTCTTTAAAGTCTAAGGCATTTATTCCGAATAAACTGCCCTGTTCTAATAGCTTCCAGGATAGCTACTTGTTGCCTTTGTGTCGCTTTGATTTTAAACTCTATGACTCGCATTGAACCGACCTCTCAATGTGTTACATTATAATTGTATCATCTCATCGGTAAAACCGAGAGCCTTCAAGCCGACATTTTAGGTAAAAAGAATTCCAATTTACCAATTTCTCCACCCACCCTGGGTTTGATCTCGATTTTCCAAACCCTTATTTCCCAGGAGATTATGGTACTCAACACTGCTAGACCATCGATCAATTTCCCTGGCCCGCAGAACAGGTACAGGATGACTTAACTGAGCTGTGTGAGCATCTTTAACCATCATACCCAATTCAGTTTTGCTTATTGCATCATAAGCACGAGCTTGGGCAACAAAAGCATCCAGATTTAATCGGGGTGCTAGGGTTGGTGAACCACCAGCTAGTTTCATTAATACTGACATTACCACTTTCGGATTTTGAGTCGCTAATAATGCAGCGCGATCGCAAGTGAATTCAGCACAGCGCACCCATTCTAATAACTGGTTTTGTAGTGACTGAGCTAAAACAACGCCAATGTTGGGTAAAATAGAAGTGGCTAATATTAACAGGTTAGCTGGTGTTAGATAAACACTGTGGTCACATTTAAGGTGTCCGAGTTCGTGACCAATTACGGCTTGTATTTCCTCTGGTGTGAGCATATCAACCAGGGAAGTGTGTAATACTATAAAAGGTTTTTTACCCCGCATGGCAAAAGTATAAGCATTGGGACTAGGATGCTGACGGATATATAATTGTGGTAGCTCAATATCCAAATTCTTACAAGCATCTATTAATAGATAATGTAAATCAGGTAGTTGTTTTTCGCTCACCAAAATACTGGAGGCTATATTTTCTGCATAAAATACCTGTTCAGCAACTGGGCCAAGCAAATTTCTGACCATAATATCTATTCCTGGAATTTGCCGAAGAGTTTTTGTTGCTTCCAAGTCTAAAGGGTGACGGAAAGAGTCTGCTTTTAAACCAATAAGTGGTTTTTTTGCTATTGCTTGTACTGGTGTTTTAACTAAAGACATAGATAGAAAAGAAAATTAACTATTATTAATTTTAGGTACTTCTAAAACTATAGCACCCAGAAGTCCCTTGCGAAAATCACTAATGATAGTCCTAGCAGTACGTTCCACATCTCCTTGATAACGACTTGCTGCTAACACCTCTAAATATGCTTCTCCTGTATGAATAATAGAATCAACACCATAGCGAGAAAGTAGTGGATGGGGTGGTAATAGATGGGGGGAAGTTTCTTGAAACTGATTGACCATATCCACAAAAGCAGCTGCTATTAATTGATTATCGTAGGATGCTTCTCCAATATCATCACAGATGGCTAATTTCACTGCTGCTTGTTGATCTTCTAATCGAGAAGGAATAATTCCCGGTGCGTCTAACAACTCTAAATGTTCAGAAATTTTCACCCAGCGCAATTGACGGGTGACACCCGGACGAGCAGCACTTTCCACAACTCTTTTCCCTAACAACCGATTAATCAGTGCGGATTTTCCCACATTGGGAAAACCAATCACTACTGCACGCACGGGACGAGGTAACATCCCCCTTTGTTTTCTCCTTTCATTCAGTTCTGTTCCTGCTATTTGTGCTGCTTTAGCTATGGCTGTAATTCCTTGACCTTGTTGAGCATTGGCAAAATAGGGCACTTCTCCTTGTTTTTTAAGCCATTCTGACCATATTGATTTCACTTGGGGCAAAATCATGTCTAGTCGGTTAATCACTAGTACCCGTGATTTATTACCTATCCATTCTTTAACTTGGGGATGGTGTGTAGATAGGGGAATACGTGCATCCCTAACTTCTAATATCACGTCTACCCTTTTTAATTGCTCTTTAAGATTTTTTTCCGCCTTAGCAATATGACCAGGATACCATTGGATGATATTTAATTTGTAGTTTTGTGTTATGGACATTGTTTATCAATATTGCTACTGCTGTACAAAATTAAACGATTACCATCTGGATCCTGGGCATAAATCTCCTGACCATGGGAAGTTATGGAAATCTCTCCCGTGGGAGGATAACCTAGAGATTTCAGATCAGAAATGGCATTTTCTAGGTTGCTCACCTCTATACATAAACTTAGCGGATTTTTGCCATGAACTACAAATTCTGATTCATGATCTTTTTGTGGTCTGAAAATACCTAATCTCAGATGGTCAACTTGCCACTCAACATAAACACTAGGTATAAATTTGGTTGGTGGGCTTTCTAGTAACTGCATATAAAAGTTGACTAACTGATCAAAATTTACCGTACCTATCGTTACTAGTATATAGTTATATTTCATCTATGTTGAATGTTGTCGTTTTTCTACTATATATGAACTGGATGAACTTGCCAAATACTATTACCTTGTCTAGACTATTGGGCATACCATTTTTACTGTATGGGCTATATATTCCCACCCAGGGTGCTAGATGGATATGCTTAATTATATTTTTAATAGCAGCACTAACAGATTGGTTAGATGGGTATTTGGCCAGAAAACTGAACCAAGTTACGGATTTGGGCAAATTCCTAGATCCATTGGTGGATAAGTTATTAGTTCTAGCACCGTTCTTGGTATTTGTAGAACTGGGTAAAATTCCCGGTTGGGGAGTATTCATCATCTTAGCAAGAGAATTAGCTATAGCAGGTTGGCGAGTTAATCAAACCACAATTAGCGGAGCTAATATTTGGGGAAAATTAAAAACCATCACCCAAATTCTATCCATAGCTCTACTGATTGCACCATTACCCATAACTTGGCAAATCTATGCTAAATCTGCCTTCTGGCTATCTGTACTTTTAACGGTGATTTCTGGACTAATTTATTTGTTACCAGTGTTAACACCCAAGGATGGAAACTGAATATTTTTGAGGCGCAACTTCCTATTCCAGATCCTTTTCGGGATCGTTCATCCAATGACCAAAGTCCGTTAAAAAGCGATTCTGTAAAATAGATTCTCGAATTGCTTGAGTAAAGCGAATTAATTCGGTAATATTATGAATACTTAGTAAAGTGTATGCCAGAATTTCCTGGGAACGGACTAAGTGAGACACATAGGCACGACTGAAATTAGAACAGGCGTAGCAGTGACAAGTCTCATCTATGGGTGCAAAGTCCTCTCTAAACTTGGCATTTTTCAGGTTCCATCTTTCCCCTTGAACCATAGCAGTGCCATGTCGCGCCCATCTAGTAGGAATAACACAGTCAAATAGATCCACACCTGCTGCAATGGCAATCACCATTTCCCGATAGGTACCCACACCCATCAAATATCTGGGTTTGTTCCTGGGTAATAGGGGAGCTGTAGTCCTAACTATCTGGGCCATTAATTCTGGTGGTTCACCTACACTCACACCACCAATAGCATATCCTGGCATATCTAACTTGGCTAAATCTGTTGCTGCACGGGTGCGCAGGTCTAAATAAACTCCTCCTTGTACAATAGGAAATAATGCCTGGTCTAAACGTTGGTGTGACTTAATACAACGTTCTAACCACCGATAGGTTCTATCCGTAGCTGCGGTGACTTCCTGATAAGTAGCGGGATAGGGGGGACATTCATCAAATGCCATAATTACATCCGCCCCCAAAATATTTTGAATTTCTATGGATTTTTCGGGGGTTAACTTGATCATTTGTCCATCATGAGGCGAACGAAATACTACTCCTTCCTCAGTAATTTTCCGCATTTCACTGAGACTAAATACCTGAAATCCACCGGAATCAGTTAGCATGGGACCATCCCAGGCCATGAATTTATGCAGTCCACCACCACCAGCAACTATTTTCTCTCCCGGTTGCAAGTGCAAATGATAGGTATTAGATAAAATCATTTGCGCTCCCGTATCTGCCAATTGAGCCGGGGTAACAGTTTTAACATTAGCCAATGTTCCCACGGGCATAAATCTGGGAGTTTCCACAATCCCATGGGGGGTAGAAAACACCCCTGCTCGAGCTTGGGTTTGACTACAGTTAACCACCAGTTGAAAAGAAAAATTAGACATGAATATTGGGGTTACAAACAATCAGAACAATCATCATCGATTTCCACATCCCATCTGGTCGAAAGCACTTGGTCCATCATAGCTTCTATCACCCCGTTATTGAACTGGTCATCACACCTTTCTTCTGGAGGGATGAATAAAGGAATCAGACGTAGACAATATTCTTCCTGAATTAGGTCAAGGTAGGTTTCTTGTGCATCGGACTGCTTCAATTCCAAATAGTCAAAACTATATATGTTGAGATATAGCGTGTTATTGGCAACTAATGTGGATCTTTGGGAGTGGGCAAATACCTCCATAACATCTCCATCACCCTCACTGAGTAATTTATCTCCTTGGGTGTAGATGTAATGAACTCGACCTAAATCGCTTAAAAGTTTGTGAATATCGAGTTTATTCACAATAATCCCGTTGTTTACAATACAAGGGGCGGGTGTCCGGATTTCGGGTAGATGATTATTCATAGGGAAATAGGGATTGAGGAAGGGTAAGAATTAGCAATTGGCAATCACACAAAATGTGATTCTTTGGTTGCATGTCTGACCTTTTTACCAGACAACAACCTATACCTCCAAAATATCAACTTTATATGCTAATCGTCCATCTATATCTCTTGATTCTCTCCCCTGTTTTTTGTTAAGTTTTAATGCCTTATCTAAAGATTTCTTTTTAAAATGGCAATTCTTGAGCAAGTTTGGCAACTTTGTCAGCGACAATTTTTATGTGTGATTGCATCTGTTTTGTTTTACACTTCCATCCCACTCCCCCATCTTCCAGGCCTGAAATTCCAAAGGGTAGCCCTTTTTGCTCCTGCTATAGGTTTGCTAATTGGTGCTATTTTGGGTCTTTTGGATATGCTGTTTGATTATTTAGGAATATCAGCATTAACACAAAGTGTTTTGATAGTCATTATTTGGATAGGGATCACAGGAGGTCTACATCTAGATGGTGCTATGGATACTGCTGATGGTTTAGCAGTGACTGATCCCCAAAGAAGATTAGAAGTCATGACCGATAGTGCTACGGGTGCTTTTGGTGTCATGGCAGCTCTGGCTATTTTACTGATGAAAATGGCTGCTTTGACGGATATTTCCCAAAATCGCTTTTTTCTTCTAATGGTTGCTTGTGGTTGGGGAAGATGGGGACAGCAATTGGCTATTTTCCAATATCCCTATCTGAAATCTACTGGTAAGGGAGCATTTCATAAACAGGCCATTCGTCATCAGATGGATTTATTGCCTAGTTGGGTTTTGCTTTTGGGTTTTAACTTGCTCACTTTGGCTTTTAACCAAGGTAACTTTGTTTTGGTTCTATTTACCCTAATTATTGGCAATATTATCTCCTTTATTGTTCCCGCATGGTTTAACCATAAACTGGGTGGACATACCGGGGACACCTATGGTGCAGTGGTTGAATGGACTGAAGCTCTCTTCCTATGCTGCATGAGTAGTTTAACATAGGTAAGGTAGGGGATTATTAGACATTCCCCAACCCTAAACCACATATACTATGGTGCAAGTGCATTACCACGTAATAAACTGCCAATGGTCTTAGCCGTAATTTTTAACTGGGTGATTGGATTAGCTGGAACTACGGTTTTATATAAATAGCTGTCAAAAGTCAGCTTTTGAACATCCATGTCATCACACATTTCTACAAATGCTTCTCTGGTAGCATCTGAGCGGTAGAACACGGTTTGTAACAGGTCCAATACTTTATAGGTAAGTCCGTATTTTTTATCCCAACGCTTAATATAAAGTTTTAATTCCCTTTCACTAGGAATGCGCGCTCCACTATTGGATATTTCTACAATAGTCTCCGCACACATTCTTCCAGATTTAGCAGCAAAGTAAATACCTTCGCCCGAGGATTTGGTGACGTAACCAGCAGCATCACCTACTAAAGCAATTCGACCTACTACCCGACGTGGACGGGGATGTTCCGGTATGGGATGGGCTTCTACCTTAATGATTGTACCTCCAGCCAATTTTTCCGCTGCACGGGCGCGAATACCAGCCTGTAACTGTTTAATACTGGCTTTATTCACATGCATGGTTCCAGTACCCACAGCTACGTGGTCATACTTGGGAAAGATCCAAGCGTAAAAATCTGTGGAAACATCATCTCCTACATACATCTCCGCTAGGTTGTTATAGTATGCCATTTTATCTTCAGGAAGACGAATTCTCTCCTGAAAGGCGATCGCATAATTATAGTCCCCAGCATCCATTTCTTTGGCAATACGGGAGTTGGCACCATCTGCACCAATAATTAAATCCACCTTGAGAGTTTTGGCCACGCCAACAGATCCACCCTCATTGTGATCAACATAATGAATTGTATAGGGGTCAGAATTATTATTAGGTATATCTAATTTATGCACAGTGGCATTAATTAAGTTAGCACCCAATTTAGCGGCCCGGTTTCTTAAAAAACCATCTAGGACCTCTCTGCGACACATTCCTATATATTCTTCTTGGTTGATCAGATTGATATCAACCTCCCGGTTAGAGGGGGAGATCATCTTCATATTCCGTACCCGACGGTCAATAATGTCCGCTGGTAGATCAAACTCACTAACCATACAAAGGGGGATAGCACCACCACAAGGTTTAGCATTATCCAACTTACGCTCAAATAAATAAGTTTCAATCCCTGCTTTAGCTAAAGTTTCAGCAGCAGATGAACCAGCTGGGCCAGAACCCACAACAGCAACTCGTAATGTCAAAGGTTTACTCCTAATCCTTCAATTTACCAGAGAATCCTAGCACACACCTTCCTGGGTTCGACCTTTTCGCTCCTAGGTTTTCACATAATTGCAACATTCCTTCATACTTCGTCATAAATACCTACCCCCACTCCCAGCAAAATTGACCAGTAAAATTGAGAAATTGTGATATGGATATGTGATATAAATAAAATTACATTAATCCTAGTTGCAAACCGTAGATTAGTAAGAGAGGTATCAAGCTAATGGGTATAGTAGTAGAGAACGTGTCTAAATACTTTGGGAGTTTTCATGCTGTTGAGGATGTAAGCTTAGAAATTGCCAGCGGATCACTAGTAGCTTTACTTGGACCCTCTGGGTCTGGCAAGTCCACATTATTGCGACTAATAGCAGGACTGGAAACACCGGACCAGGGTAAAATCTTTTTAACAGGTAAAGATGCTACTTATCAGAGTGTGCAGGAAAGAAACATTGGCTTTGTCTTTCAGCACTATGCACTATTTAAACATTTAACTGTCAGGCAAAATATAGCATTTGGGTTAGAAATCCGCAAGTTGGCAAAAAAGAAAATTCAGGGTAGGGTAGAGCAATTACTAGATCTAGTTCAATTGAGTGGATTAGGAGAGCGTTATCCCTCCCAACTTTCTGGTGGACAAAGACAAAGAGTAGCTTTAGCAAGAGCATTAGCGGTAGAACCTAAAGTGCTACTGCTAGATGAACCATTTGGAGCCCTGGATGCTAAAGTGCGTAAAGACCTACGTGCTTGGTTGCGTCGTCTCCATGAAGAAGTTAGTGTTACCACTGTTTTTGTCACCCACGACCAAGAAGAAGCTATGGAAGTTGCTAATAAAATTGTGATCATCAATCAGGGTAGACTGGAACAAATGGGAACCCCCGCAGAAATTTATGATCATCCCGCATCCGCTTTTGTTATGAGTTTTATTGGTCCTGTCAACGTTTTGCCCAGCTCTGCTCAAATATTTCAAGGTAGTGGTTTTGACTCACCTAACCCAGAAGTGTTTTTACGTCCCCAAGATGTGATTATAGAAAAAGCTGGTAATGGAACCAATACAACTGCGATAGTTCACCGTATCATTCACCTGGGTTGGGAAGTGCAAGTGGAATTGACTTTAGATGATGGACAAACTTTTACTGCCTATTTAAGTCGTGAACGATTTGATGAATTAAGTTTGGAACCAAAAGAACGAGTATATGTAAAACCCAAGGATGCCAAATCTTTTCCTCTCTATTATTCAATTTGACGTATTTTAGGGTGTTTATTCTCCAGCATGATAGGAACTACGTACTAGGGGACCAGATCGCACATGGCTAAACCCCATACTTGTTGCTAACTGACCCAATTGTGCAAATTCTGCTGGAGTCCAATACTTTTGGACTGGTAAATGTTCCCAGGAAGGACGCATATACTGACCCAGGGTGATTCTATCACATCCTACAGCTCGTAGGTCTAGCATAGTTTCAACTATTTCCTCTTGGGTTTCTCCATGGCCCAACATTAAACCCGACTTAGTAGGGACAGCAGCATCAATTTCTTTAACCGTTGCTAATACATTTAGAGAACGGTCATATTTAGCGCCCCGACGCACGGACCCTGTTAAACTGCGTACTGTTTCCACATTGTGATTATAACAAACAGGTTTAGCGTGAACAACAGTGGCTATTCTTTGCTTTTGACCTATTTCACCCACACCTGCACCACCCCAAAAATCCGGTGTTAAAACCTCGATTTGGGTTTCTGGATTAACTAGACGAATGGCCTGCATAGTCTTGACAAAATGTCCTGATCCTGCATCCGCTAGGTCATCACGAGCTACAGAGGTGAGTACAACATACTTCAAATCCAACAATTGTACTGCTTCAGCCACTTTTTGGGGTTCTTCTGTATCTAGGGGCATAGGTGAATGGCCTTTATCTACTTGACAAAAAGCACAAGCTCTAGTGCAGGTAGGTCCCATGAGTAAAAAAGTAGCTGTTTTTTGAGAGTAGCATTCTCCGCGATTAGGACAGCGTCCCTCTTCGCAAATAGTATGAATTTGACGCTGTTTAATAATACGCTGTACGGTAGAGATTTCACTAGCTTTACCCAGAGGAGGACGTAACCAACTGGGTAGGGGGATAATTTTTGATTTTGGTTGACTACAACCTGCACTACTCATATTGAAAATCCTCTATAATAATAGATTAATAGTTCATGTTTATTTTAAATCTATTTCCTGTTCCCCAGACCCACTTGAGTTGAAATCATCAGTTTTTGATCTTTAAGTAGGTGGGTGGAATTAAATATAAGATGAACGTAGGTTGGGTTTAATATGAAACTCAACACCCCCATCGGTTACGCCATCGCCCCTACAAATAATTGTGCCTCCCTACTTAAACCAAACCATGACAGTAAATCATCCTACAATTTTAGCCCTGGACTTTGATGGAGTCATTTGTGACGGACTCCTTGAATACTTTGAGGTGGCGTGGCGCACCTACTGCCAATTTTGTCCATCCCAGGAAGAAATAATACCGGATGATTTAGCTTTGAGATTTTATCGTCTCCGTCCTGTGATTGAAACCGGTTGGGAAATGCCTATTTTGATTAAAGCTATAATTGATGGTTTTTCTGATGATCAGATCCTACAAGACTGGCCAAAAATTGTCCTAGAGATATTAAAAACATCCCATTTATCATCTCAGGAAGTTGGTAAGAAACTGGATGGTTTGCGTGACCAGTGGATATCCACAGATTTAGACGGGTGGTTGGGATTACATAGATTTTATCCAGGAGTGATAGAACGATTAAAGGTTACCATTGATAGTGAAGTGGAATTATTCATTGTTACCACTAAAGAGGGACGTTTTGTCAAGCAATTGTTAGAACAAGAGGGGGTTAATTTACCAGAAAAGGCAATTTTTGGTAAAGAAGTAAAACTTCCTAAATACGAAATTTTACGAAAATTAATTCCTGCAACAGAACATCAACCAGCAAGATTATGGTTTGTGGAAGATAGATTGAAAACTCTACAACTGGTTCAACAACAATCGGATTTAGACAAGGTGGGGCTTTTTTTAGCAGATTGGGGTTATAATACCCAATCAGAAAGAGAAGCTGGACAAAATGACCCGCGCATTCAGTTGCTCCCACTTTCTCGCTTTGTGCAAGATTTTTCTAAGTGGTTAATATCCAGTTCCTGATCCCACCACCTCTTGATGTGAATAATGTTAGATTTAACAAAACTAGCTGGGCAAATGCAGGGTTTAAGCCAGCACCTTTGCTCTGAAGTAGCTGAAAGTAACCGTAAGTTGGAATTAGCAAAGGAAAATTTAAAAAAGGCTTGCGAGTGTCAAGAAGAAATAGTCAAGCGTCAGGAAAAATGGCGCGATCGCATTACTTTTGCCAATGCTACACCCATAGAACCTTTAGACACCTGTATTCAAATTTCTACTCCCCCAAAAGTACATACTATAATTGCTACGGACGGTTCTCAAATTGCTCCTAACCATCATGAAATTGCCTATTGCTACTTACTAAATATAGGGAGAGTGGTTTTATATTATGGACAAAATCGTCATCCCCTGCTAGACAGTTTACCAGAGATATTTTACCGAGAAGAAGACCTATATATTGCTCGTCAATGGGGTTTAAAAACCGAAGAATGGATGAGTCATTGTCGAACTACTTCGGAAATTACGGTACTTTCTGACCTAGCCTGTAGCATAAAAAACGAGCATCCTTCCCTAGCGATGGTAGATGGCTCCCTAATCTATTGGTTTTTAGAACAGCTACCACTAGAAGCCAGAGATCAAATTTTACCACCTATCTTAGAAGCTTGGGGAAAATTACGTCAAGCAGGAATCCCCATAGTTGGATATCTAAGTGCAGCTCGTAACAACGAAGCGAAAAATCTATTGCGTTTATTAAACTGTCCCTATCCTGTTCCCGACTGTATTAACTATTGTCCAGATCAGCTTGATTACGTTCCCTGTAAAAAATTTGAAGGTTTGCGAGACACCACATTATGGGCCACCCAACTCCAACCTGGTCAAAGGAGCGCATTATGGCGAAGCAATTCCCGGATTCTACAATTATATGATGATCAAGTCATTTACTTTTGTTACTTGCATGTAGGCACAGAAATCGCCCGAATTGAGTTTCCAGCATGGGTAGTAAATGACCCTGGGATGATAGATCAAGCTCTGGGACTAGTATTGGCACAAATACAAAAGGGGTATGGCTATCCAGTAGCGATCGCGGAAGCACATAATCAAGCAGTAGTTAGAAGTGGGGATAAAAATCACTTCTTCGCCCTTTTAGAAAGGGAGATGATTAAAGCGGGAATTAAAAATGTTAGTATTTCCTATAAAGAAGCCAGGAAGAGGGGGAGTATTGCTTAACATTGTCCCCATTTCCACCTCCCTATCTAAACATTAAATCGGAATAACATCACATCTCCCTCTTGCACAATGTATTCCTTACCCTCACTTCTGACCAGACCCTTTTCCTTAGCAGCATTTATAGATCCATAGGTAACCAGATCATCATAAGCAACGGTTTCTGCGCGAATAAATCCCCGCTCAAAATCAGAGTGAATGACACCCGCTGCTTGAGGTGCGGACATTCCTGCATGAATAGTCCAAGCGCGGGTCTCCTTGGGTCCAGAGGTGAAATATGTCCGTAGACCTAAAAGAGCATAGGTAGCACGAATCAAAGATTTGAGACCACCCTCTTGCACACCTAAAGATGCTAAAAAGTCAAACTTATCTGCATCAGGTAATTCCACTAACTCAGCTTCCACCTGAGCGGAGACTATTACCACTTGAGCATTTTCCTGTGCTGCAACTGCTCGTACCTTCTCCACAAAGTCATTACCTGTAGCTAAGTCATCCTCAGCTACATTAGCAGCATAGATAATCGGTTTACTAGTCAGCAGTCCTAGGTTTTTAATCACCCCAGCTTCTTCTGGAGTTAAACTGACTTGACGAACCAATTTACCTTCGTTGAGAGCTGCTACTAATTTGTCTAAAACCGTAATTTCAAATTGTGCATCTTTACTAGTCCTTGCCAGCTTGCGTGATCTTTCTATGCGTCTTTCAATTTGAGCTAGATCTGACAAACCTAGTTCCAAATTAATAATGTCAATATCCCGTACTGGATCCACCGAACCACTAACGTGAATAATATCATCATTTTCAAAACAACGGACCACATGCACTATAGCATCCACTTCCCGGATGTGAGACAAAAATTGATTTCCCAACCCTTCACCCTGACTAGCACCCTTCACCAGACCAGCAATATCCACAAATTCAACCCGTGCAGGTATAATTTGTTCAGAGCTGGCCAGTTTGGCCAGGACGTTTAACCGATCATCCGGTACTGCAACAACGCCTACATTCGGTTCTATGGTGCAAAATGGAAAGTTAGCAGCTTCCGCTTTAGCGTTAGCGACTACAGCGTTAAATAGAGTTGATTTTCCGACGTTGGGAAGTCCAACTATTCCAGCTTTTAGCATTGTAGATTTGTAGATAATTAAGGTAAAAATTCCCACAACTGGAAGCTGGAGGATTTTTGCTTCCTGGGAACTTTTATGAGTTCCTTTTGTAACTATATCCCCAGCAAGCATTTTTAGGTTTGATATTCCTGTGATCTAGTTTATGCTTTATTTAACCCTCTAAATATTTTGCTTTTAATTTTAATTTCAACTACTATGATTATGCCATCACCCATTAACCTTGGAACTATTCTCCAAAATCGCTACCATATTATTCGTCTTTTGGGACAGGGGGGATTTGGTAGAACCTATCTAGCAGAAGACCAAGGACGTTTTAACGAACTTTGCGCTATCAAGGAATTGGTTATTTTAGAACCAGATTCATACGAGGGTAAAAAAGCTCAAGAATTGTTTGATCGGGAAGCATCCATACTATATCAAATTGATCACCCCCAAATTCCTAAGTTTCGAGAAAAATTTGCCCAAGACCAACGGTTGTTCCTAGTACAGGATTTCGTGGGAGGGAAAACCTACCATACTATCTTAAATGAACGTCGTACTCAAGGTCAAAGTTTTACTCAAGCAGAAGTGCTATATTTATTACAATCCTTATTACCGATTTTAGAGTATATTCACAAAGCTAAGATCATTCACCGGGATATTTCCCCCGATAATTTAATCTTGCGCAGCACAGACCAAAAACCTGTGTTAATTGATTTTGGTGTTGTTAAAGAAGTAGCAACTAAATTGTCAAATTCTTCAACTCATCAGGCTACTACAGTAGGTAAACTAGGATATTCCCCCATAGAACAAGTCCAAACCGGAAAAGCTTATCCTAATAGTGATTTGTATGCACTGGCTGTTACAGCTATAGTTCTCCTCACCGGAAAAGAACCAGCAGATCTATTTGATGAAACTACTTTTGTTTGGAAATGGCAGCACTGGGTACAAGTTAGTCCCAAGTTCGCTCAGGTGTTAAATCGCATGTTAAGTCGTATGCCAGGCGATCGCTATCAAACTGCTAAGGAAGTTCTTCTTGATTTAACTAATTTAGAAGTCTCAAGTCCGTTAAACCCTGGGGATCCTAATCTATCCTATTTACCTACTCTTGCTATTAGTCATCCATCTCCCACCCCAACTAACTCACCTGAACCAGTAATATCACCTCATACTAATAGTTCTATTTTAGACAATACTTTGGCCATGGTCGCCATTGGTGGTTTTGTAGTTATTTTGGCGGGATTTAGTTCCTGGTCCCTAGTTAATTACCTTCGTGGTCAAAGGTTATCTCCCCCCACCACACCCCAGAATTTTGATTCTCCTGTAATTCCCAGATCTACCCCCAATTCCACATTTACACCCACACCTAGCAAAACGGAACCACGGAATTTAGCATGGGATTCATCTAATAATGCTAATGAAGAAGGAATAATCAAATTTGGGGAAGTAATTGAATACAGTTTTAGAGGTAGTCCAGGACAAAAGCTCACCATAGCAGTTAATGAGGAAAGTGGCGTTTTATTAACTATTCTTACTGCTGACGGTCAACCCCTCAGCACCGATGCTCAACAAGTGACCAGCTATGAAAGAGTCTTGACAAGTAGGGGTAGGTTAACCATCCAACTTACTTTGTCTACAACAGTTTCTGAAAGTAACTATAGTCTATCTGTCGCTTTAGAAAATCCCATTAAACGAGCTCCTATTCCCCCTAGAAATACCATTCCTCCCAGAACTACCATTCCCACCCCCCTGGAAACTATTATTCCTACCCCTACCCCTATTCCTACGGAAACTCCCGTTCCTACCCTAACCCCCGCTCCCTTAGAAGATCCTATTCCCACCCCCACAACCACACCTATTCCTACACCCATTCCCACACCTATTCCCACAGAAGAACCAACAATTGTGCCAACTATTAGTGAGGATGGGGTTTAATTCTGCGGTATTAAGAAGTTCTCCACGCATCTCACAAAGATTTCTACCCCAATTGCTAAAGCTATTTCATCAAAGTCAAAGCGGGGATGGTGATGGGGGTAGTTTAACTGTTTTTCAGGATTAGCAGAACCTAAAAAGAAATAACAACCTGGAACTTCTTGCAAGAAAAATGACATATCCTCACTACCCATAATTTGACATTCAGGGATAATATTCCCAGGTGTTTCTACCACTTGTTCTGCTACTTTTCTCACCAATTGTGCCATCCCCCCATCATTGATTACAGGGGGATAAAGATGTGTATATTCTAACTCGTAATTAGCTCCATGACTTTCACAAATCCCCCGGATAATTTCCGTGATTCTCTGCTTGAAAAATTCTGCCAATTGACCATTAAAATACCTCACTGACCCGCTCATTCTCGCAGTATCAGCAATTACGTTCATCCTTGTACCAGCATGAAGTTCACCAATGGTCACCACTGCTGAATCCAGGGGGTTGACATTCCGAGCTACAATAGTTTGTAAAGCACTCACAATCTGAGCTCCAACCACAACCGAATCAATGGTCTGATGAGGTAAAGCTCCATGTCCACCCCTACCTAAAATTGTACAGTTAAAAAAGTCCACCGCCGCCATAAAAGGACCTGGACGCACTCCCACAGTGCCCACCAACAGATCATTCCATAAGTGGAGACCAATAATAGCATCCACATCGGGATTTTTTAATACTCCCGCATCAATCATTGGTTTAGCTCCACCAGGTCCTTCTTCTGCTGGTTGAAAGATGATTTTTACCTGACCACTAAAGTCTTGACGGTGTTTTTGTAGGTAATATGCTGTTCCCAATGCGATCGCAGTATGTCCATCATGTCCACAGGCGTGCATTATTCCATCCCGTTGGGAACAGTAGGATACCTTATTTTCTTCTTGAACTGGCAATGCGTCCATATCAGCACGAATGGCTAAAACCTTACCAGTGGCGGATTTTGCTCCTGTGATTGTAGCCACAATACCAGTTTGGGCAATACCGGTTTGATGCTCTATTCCCCAGGATTGTAACTGATGAGAAATAAACTGAGCGGTTAGTTTTTCTTGAAACCCTAATTCTGGTTTTTGATGTATTTTACGTCTCCATTCTATCAGTTGTGGTAACAGTGCACGGATTTGTAAGCGTACCTTAGGTAGATTTTGAGTACCAGAATTAGGGAGAGTAGAAATCATGGTTATAGTCAAAATTAGGAGTACGGGAAAATATTAGCACAAATTTTAGTATAGGTCAATGATACCTGGGGAATCTCTACCATTTCCAATTATAAATTACGAGTATATTTATGTTTTACCCCCGTGGGAAAATATTCCCTATCACCTGTAGCTTTTAATTCTACTTGTGGTCTTTGATATTCCCTAGGAACATAATTTGCAAACTCACTATTTAAACGTAACAATTGAGCAAGAATAGAATTAGTGATCTCTATAATTTTCTCCTCACTTCCCTCTAACCCTGGTGCTAACTCCACGACCACGGATAAAAAGCGATTTTGATCTTGATCTTCTTTTACTTGTAGCACAAACTTACCCGTTACCCATTCTCTAATAATTGGTTGTTCTAATCCCACACTCACATTTTCAGGATAAATATTTGCACCAAAATAAGAAACAGCAAAATTGGAACGTCCAAAAACATAAACGAATGGTAATTGGTGTATTCCTCTATTTTTACCTAACTCAGCAACCGGATCAAAACCCCACTCAGCTAAAAATTTAACCATTCCTTCATAAGTAATTAAACCCCCATGATCTAAAATATTATATCTAATTAGGGGAATACCATTGTTACCGGAAAATATGAGTTGACTATCTTCGACCTCAAAAAACCGACTACAAGGATCGTACTGTACCAACGTCGGTAACCGAGATTCACCAAATAATGCTTTTGCTGCTGCTGGGTTGGCTGCTAAAAATCTTCTAATACAAATACTTAAAGGTGTTTCGTTTCCTAAAACTCCTGCATCTGCTGTTCCATACATTGAGGCGAAATCATAGCATAACTTTTCCGTTCCTATCCTTTCACCTACTAAACTTCGCCATTCTTCGCTAAATACTTCCCCCGCCATTACCAATTTAATTTTATATTGTTTCCACTGCAACCCATTGGCGATTCCTGTATCAATGACATCTTTTAAAAATGGCGGATATCCCAATAATACAACTTGTTCAAAATTACTGCCTAATTCTTCTACAACTCGCAATATTTCGGTTTTGTTATTTCCAGGTGTGATTACTGTAATGGGATAACCTTTAGTTGCTAAATATCTACAACAATTAGTTGTGAACATTCCCCCTACCCATGTTCCCAAGGTAAAGCAAACTATTGCTAAGGTACTTTTATTGTCCGCACTAAAACTGTCATGAAAAATCTGCTCAAACCGGGTGGCTATTTGCAATTCATCAGTGAAGAACCGGGGCCAAAATGTGGGTTTTCCCGTTGAGCCAGAGGAGGCCGCGATCATATCACAGCCTCCTAACATGCCATCCTCACATAGTTCTGGCAAACTGTAAACAGAAATATAATTTTCTTTACAAATCACCGGTAATTTTTGGAAGTCCGCCAAAGTTTGAATTGTTTCCCCGTTGATCTTATGTGTCGCTAAAAACGATTGATAAGCTGGTACGGTGCTGGCTACGGTCTTAAATAGGTTAGTTGCTATTTCTTGATGTGTAGTCTTTTCATGCTGTCTCAGTGTTTCTTCTAGGGGAGTAGAAACGAATTTTTCTAGTTGTTCAATAGCTTTTTTCGTTTTTAGGTTCATAATCATCTAGGAGAGTAAATATTGAACGGTTTAATGCGATCGCGGATTTCCATGATTGAAATTTCCTTAATTACTCATTTCCAACATCCTTTGTATGGGTTTTAATGCTTGAACACGAATTTTCTCTGACATGGTAATTTCTGGAGTCCGGTTGTTCATGGCTAAATATAGCTTCTCTAAGGTGTTTAATCTCATAAATGGGCACTCGTTGCAATTACAGTTATTCTCAGCAGGAGCAGGGATAAAGTGTTTGCCCGGTGCTAATTTTTGCATCTGATGGATAATTCCTGGCTCCGTAGCAACTATAAACTCCACAGCAGGGCTTTTTTGACAATAATTGAGGAGCGCAGCAGTAGAGCCAATATAATCAGCATGACGCAAAACACTGCTCTCACATTCTGGATGGGCGATCGCCTGGGCGTGAGGATGTGCAATTTTTAACTCAACTATTTTCTTTTCAGAGAAGGTTTCATGTACAATACAGCTACCCCGCCATAAAAGCATATCCCTTCCTGTTTGTTGGCTTACGTATTTTCCCAGATTGCGATCAGGAGCAAAAATTATCCCTTGGTCTTTAGGTATTTGCTGAACAATTTTGACCGCGTTGGAACTGGTACAGATAATATCGCTCATAGCTTTTATTTCAGCGGAGCAGTTAATATAGGAGATAACTATATGATCTGGATGAGCGGCTTTAAATGCTGCAAACTTTTCCGGAGGACAACTGTCAGCGAGGGAACAACCAGCGTTTAAGTCTGGTAACAACACTAATTTATCAGGATTAAGGATTTTTGCCGTTTCCGCCATAAAATGAACACCAGCAAATACAATCACATCCGCGCTGGTTTTTGCTGCTGCTTTCGCTAGTTGCAGAGAATCTCCAATAAAATCTGCTATATCCTGTATATCTGGTTCTTGATAGTAGTGAGCTAGTATTACTGCATTTAATTCAGTTTTTAAATTCTCAATGGCAGTAAATAAGTCCAAGGGTGGTTTGCTCTGGGTTCGAGTTAGTGTGGTTGTAAACACAATTAGGAACTACTTTTGATTACAAATTATTAACTTAGTTAATTATAGTAGTTTTTACCAAAAATGGTGAATGGTCAGGGAAATTTTCAGTTAAAATATGAAGGATTAACCTACTAAAAACTCTCTTCCATTTTTCGTGCCAGTTCCACATCTAAATTACTGATAACATTACCGAGATCATGAGTAGCGAGATTAACCACTACTTTGTTATAAACATTAAACCATTCTGGATGGTGTCCTAGAGTGTCAGCATAAACACCCACCTTGACCATCCAACCCAAAGCAGTAGCAAAGTCTCTAAACTGATATTCCTTGGATAACTTACCCCCTTGAACTTGCCATCCGGGCAAACTTTTAAGAGCTTGGGCTATTTCCATTTCGTTAAGTTTGTGTGCTGTCATGGTGTGAATCTACTATAAATTTACTAGAAATTAAGGCTTATACGTGAGTGTGGGCTTCTCAACGACTCTTCTCTAAAACTATAGCGTTTTAATCGCCTTAATCCCCATTTTTTCCTCTAATCTGTTTCCTGAATCTGTAGTCTAATGGTATGCTCAGTAGCGCCATTAAGTTTGATTTCCATCATTTCACCACCTAGGGGTTCAATACAACCAAGTAGAGAACGTAAGTTAGGTGTACTTGCCCCCGTATCAACATATAATCTATCAGCCAAATTACTAATCCGTTTCCAGACCAAATACAACTTAGCTATATTTTGCTCCATTTGGGACGCTTGATTCACCAGGTCAGCAGCAACACTTAAACACCCAACTCTTTGCGCTTCTTCCAAAGCAATTTCGATATCCACATTCTCCTCTGCTAACGCTTGAACTTGAGCTGCTGATTTGAGATATCTAGCTAACTGTCTAGCCTCTGTTGTTGCCTGCTTTAAAGTGTCCACATCAGGACTCACCTCTATTTCTCTTTGTAAGACCTTCTGATGTGATTCTGGTAGTTTCTCCATTTCCTTAACTAGGGGAGCTATATACCTAGCAGGAAGGCTATTATCCGCAGCTTTCTCCCTCACTGGTGTAGGTAATAATTCCGAGGACATGGCAGTCCATTCATCAGTCAATTGACGAACTTCTCGACGAGTAATGCGATCGCCCTTTTGAGCTGCTTCACTGACCATTTGCTGTACTTCTGGGGTTGCTTTAGCAGTTTCCACAAAAGCCCGTTTACTAAAATTATTGACTTTACCCGGGTCGAGCTTGCCATCTTGTATTAAAGTATCAGCACTATTAGCCAGTTGAATCCAGTGATATGCTTGACTTTTGCTAATTTCCCTTTCTTTTAACCATTGGAGAAACCCAGTTCCCCTGCTGTCTCCACCTTTTTTTTCCCGGTCACGGATGGCACGTAAAATCCGACCCCGCCAGATTTCTGTCTGGAGGTCAAAACGGTCACATACCTGCCAAACTACCTCTAACCTCTCTAAAAAGTCAGTTTCGTCAATTTCTTCATCTTCTGGATCTGGTATTTCAAAGTCTAAATCTACAGGTTGTTGCAGTACAGCTGCAAGGTTATTCATAGGGTCAGTATCTTGCACGATCAATAAATATGGATAAAAATTTACGTATATCTGGAGATTATAGCTGACTATGTTGTCAAAATTCTCGAGACTGGGAAAATAAAAAGTATCAAAATTCGACTAAACAAAAATGAACCAGATTAACTATTTACGTATTAGTTTAATAGACCGCTGTAATTTTCGTTGTGTCTACTGTATGCCAGATGATACGGAACTAAACTACATTCTCAAAAAACAACTGTTAACCAATGATGAACTATTAACCCTAATTAAAGATGTATTTATTCCTGTGGGATTCAACCGGTTTCGTTTAACCGGCGGTGAACCCTTACTCCGTCCCGGGGTAGTGGACTTGGTAAATAAAATTGCCCATTTCCCCCAAACCCAAGATTTATCCATGACCACCAATGGTTTTTTATTAGCGCCCCTAGCACAGGATCTCTATAATGCAGGACTAACCAGAATTAACATTAGTCTAGACTCCCTTAACCCCCATACCTTTAATTTAATTATTGGCCATCATAGTTCTCACGGTTGGGAACAAGTTTGGTGTGGGATTCAATCCGCTGACAAGGTCGGATTTAACCCCTTAAAGTTAAATGTAGTGGTCATTCCAGGTGTCAACGACCATGAAATTCTCAACCTAGCTGCTCTAACCCTAGACAAAAACTGGCATGTTAGATTCATTGAGTTTATGCCCATTGGTAACAACACTCTATTTAGCGATCGCGGTTGGGTATCCTCCGCACAATTACGAGATCAGATTCGTCAGCGTTGGGGTTTGATAGAATCACAGGTTTGTGGTAATGGACCTGCAGATGTATTTCAAATTCCCGGAGCCAAGGGAACCCTAGGTTTTATCAGTCAGATGTCTGAATGTTTTTGCGATCGCTGTAACCGGGTGCGTCTTTCCGCTGATGGTTGGTTGCGTCCTTGTTTATTGAATGAATCTGGACAAATAGACCTAAAAACAGCCCTGCGATCAAGTCAGACCATGGAGCAATTACAGCAACAAGTAAGGGAGTTATTAAACCTGAAATCAGAAATTAACTTTAAAGAGAGGAACCCAGGTACACTTGGCACTTACAGTCGTACCATGTCCCAAATCGGTGGATAAAGCAAGCACCAAAACTACTTCAGATAAGTAGTTTTGGATAGCCTCAAAAGCCAAATTATGCCTGACGTGAATAGTATTCCACAACCAGCAGTTCATTCACCTGCAGTGCCACCCATTCCCGCTCAATCACACCATTGACCTTGCCAGCCAACTTGTTCTTATCGAATTCCAGATGATTAGGAAGATTAGCCAATCCAGGATACTGCAAATTATTTTCTACTAATTTTCTGGATGCTTCCTTATCTTTAACCCCAATTTCCTCTCCTGGACGACATTGATAACTGGCAATGTTGACCACCCTTCCATTTATCGTCACATGACCGTGACTGACTAATTGTCTTGCTGCTGAGATAGTGGGGGCCATTCCCAATCGAAAAACTGTGTTATCCAAGCGCATCTCCAATAACTGAAGTAACACTTGTCCAGTAGATCCAGTGACTCGTCTGGCTTTGCGAACATAGCGTAACATTTGCTTTTCCGTCAAACCGTAATTCAATCGGAGTTTTTGCTTTTCTTCCAGACGGATAGCATACTCAGATCTTTTCTTACGGTTTTGACCGTGTTGCCCGGGTGCGTAAGCACGTCTGGCACTTTTGCGAGTTAATCCTGGTAATTCCCCCAGACGGCGCACAATTCTGAGGCGCGGACCTCTATATCGAGACATGAGTTTCCTTATCTAATCCTGTTTAAACTTTACCTAAACAATCCATTATCACATAAATTCTAGCAATTAGCCAAGAACTAGAGAAAATTGAGTCACATGATGACTTATTTTTCTGAATATTATAGCCTACAAAACCAAATATCTCCGACCTTCTGGGTCGGAGACTTTCACAACCATAGCTATTGAGAATCTAATCATCCTGTTGACCAAAAGCCATTTGTAAAACTACGGGTTTACCACCCTCCTGATGGTATCTATCTGCCCACACCCGGATAATTTCGTCCAACTCGTCCATGGCAGCTTGAATTTTTTCTGGGGCTATGTCTAACTCTTCTACAGCACGCATAGCATGACTTTTTCTTTCTGCCCAGTCCTTCATCATGCGGAAATAGCGCGCAGTATCTTCAATCATCGTATAAGTACGCTCCTGGTCATCTGCTGGAGCATAAAAGTGACGAGTCAGAACATAAAATGGCATTCCCCAGGGAGAGTCAATCCGGGTAACCGTACCCGAGTAGATTAGTCGGCGCTTGATGTGTTCTGCCAGTGCTTCGCTCAAAGGCATTTGATGCTGCTGTGGCAACTCTTCTTGAGAGCGTTTGTGGAGGAATTCAATTAGCTCTAAAAATTCAAAGGAAGTTACCAACTGAGCATCAGGCAGATTTGCGGGTAATTTGCGCTCAATCTGTTTTTTCTCTTCAGTTGTGAGACTTGAACCGGGAATGCGGGATTTTCCGGGTTGCCAGGAGTATTTTTCCATCCACACATGGGGTAATTGAATCAAATAACGAGGTTCTTGAGAACCTAGCATTTTCAGCAACTTACCTTCTGTCAGGGCCTCCCTGATCTCTTCCACAATGATTTTGACTCGTTTAGGCTCCAAATGGTGCAGGTGACCAGTCATGCGCAGGTTTTGCCCCTGCTCTAAATAGGTCATGTAAATTGCACACTTTGCCGCCG
Source organism: Cylindrospermopsis sp. CR12 (assembly GCF_001432185.1). Classification (NCBI taxonomy): domain Bacteria; kingdom Bacillati; phylum Cyanobacteriota; class Cyanophyceae; order Nostocales; family Aphanizomenonaceae; genus Cylindrospermopsis; species Cylindrospermopsis sp. CR12. The sequence continues at coordinate 36,645 of NZ_LMVE01000120.1, forward strand.
TTGCTGCTGCATCCAAAAACGCTCCATGCCTATGTCCACTCGTGCGCATGGCACTGAAAGCCAGATAAAGCATGATCTGATCCATTGCACTTGGACCAAGACGTTTGATCAGATCTATGTCGTTATTCATATTCACAGACAAATGAGTGACACGTTTACAAAACAGTTGGTAATTGAATTCAAGTTAGCTATTGTACAACAAAATTAAATTTTTGTCTTCAACCAGATGAAAGATCTGCCAAACTTCCATGATCTTAACAAAATTTTGGACAAAATTTTATAAACAACTTTGTTGTTTCTAGTTTTTGGGTTCTACTTTTGGGAATAGGGGCCTTAAAATAACTTTGAAACCTCGTTCAGCCAATAGTTTCACGTGTTTACAAGATTAAATCTTAGGGCTCGGTCGATTGTGCATTTTCTCCCAGCTAATAACCGCTGCTCCACCCGTGACCAATATAACTCCTATCATCTGGGGTAAATCCAAATTTTCTCGAATCATTAGTCCGGCCAAGACCACAGTAAAAATGGGAATAAAAGCTCTAAATAGAGTATAAAAATGTGATCCCAGCTTGTTAGTGCCTAAACTTTTTAACAACCAGGCACCAAGGGTGAGAACAGCCAACATAAAAGCGCTGAGGACTAATTCCAAGAAGCCAGATGATTTCAGTACGATATTCCAGTCAGCTGGTAATGGTACTAATAGGCAAAGAAAGCTTAGTAGTAACATAGTAGCAAAGTTAAGAAAAGCAAAAGAGACAGGATGTATTGCAGATGCAGACAACCTAGAAATAATTACGTAGCTGCCAAAGGCTATTCCGGAAAGAATTGCAAAAATACTTGCCAGGGTATTGGTAGTGGTGGGACTGCTAAGGATGAATAATTGACCGCCTAGGATACCAAAAATAGCACCAATCTTGACCGGACTAGGACGTTCACTCAAGAGGAACCAAGCCAATATTCCGGTCACTAGGGGATAGACAAAAAATAAACTCATGGCTACCCCTACGGTTAGCTGACTAATAGCAACGTAAATAAACAACTCAGACAAGAATAGACATCCACCACTTAAAAATGATAAGATTAGTAATTGTTTTCCTGTAGTATGTTTGCTATTGTTTCTGTTAGGTTTCCCAAACAGATTTTTAATTTCTTGCCAAATTGGTGGATGGAAAGTAGGAGCCAAAAGCAACATTAAGGGTAGAACTACCAGAAATCTCAGCATTAATAAAAGGAAAATATTACCCAAAGTTGGTAATAGTAGACCCCCTCTCTGGAACTCTCCTAAAAGTTGAGAACCATCCCAGAAAAATGCCCGGATGATTACATTATAAAGAGAAGAGACAATTGTGTATAAACCTAACCACAGAAACCCTATTTGTAATGATGAGATATGTCTATTATTTTTGGGCAATTTTCGCTCAAAAGTAGGTTCTTGATATGGTGTATTTATGGGAGTATGTGGCGTACTTATAATTGTATCTACAGAGAAATGGGTAGTTGTTTTGTTTGCTAAAGCATCAGGAATTAAATCGGTTACTTCCTCGACTGTAACTTCTTCAACTTGTTTGGGGGGTGATTCTATATTGCTGTCAAGTATTAACTCTGGGATTGAAGAGTAGGAGCTTTGGGGATCTGACACATCTTTCGATAATTCTTGAGGTGGTCCCAGCTGTAGTACGGTTGGCGATCCTCCCGTCACAAAGACCTGAGAATTTATTTGTTTAGCTTTGTCTAACTCAGTTTGTAACCGACTAACATAAGCTGTTAAAATTTGTTCTCCTTGTCGTTGTTGATCATAGATTTTTAAAAACTGTTGGGAAAGATGACCTTGATAATTCTTTAATTCCTCCTGTAGGGAACTAAAAGCGACTGTCAAATTATTATCTAAATTGTTAACTATCTCCGTAATATTCTCACTTATCTGACCAGCTATTTTGGCATTAACTTCTGCCCATTTCATGGCTACTTGGTCAGAAGATTCTGTCTCTACTAACTGTGCTTGACTAACCAAAATCTTTAGGGAAGACTGCAATTGAGAAGATATGTGCTTGGACAAAACTTCCGCTAGTTGGCGAATTAAAACTTGTTGTTCGGTAATTTGTCGTGTTTGTTGTAATTTTTCCTTTTCTTCCGTTAATCTTTCAATATCCTTAGCTAAACGACTTTTCTCACCTTCTAACCGCTTCACATCATCCTGTAAAGCTCGTAGAACATTCTGTTGGAGATTTTCTAAATCCTCCACCATGTCCCAAAGGGCGTTTTCTGCTGACCTAGATAGGTCATTTCTACTGCGTTGGTTTTCTGGTCGCTTTTCAAGTCGCCCCATTAGTTTCTCACCTCTAACACCTTGAAGAGTTATTAGTTTTTTGTCATTATCACTTATCACCTATTATTTGTCAGTTATGGAACATTAAGTAGGTGGGTGGAATTAAACATGAACGTAGGTTGGGTTGAGGAACGAAACCCAACACCCCCATGGGTTACCCTACCACTAACCCATCCCACAAATAATTGTGCCTCCCTACTTACTCTTGAGTAGTGGGGGTTCTATATACTCAAAATATATTCCAAGATTTCTCGTGAGATTTCAGACAATCCGGATAATAATGAAGATTAGAGCACTGATAAAGGCACTAACGGGAACTGTAATTAGCCAAGCTGCGGTGATTCCTCGAATGGTGGAAAAGTTAATTAAACGAGGGCTTTGGACTAATCCAACTCCTATTATACTACCTATGATCCCATGGGATGTGGATACGGGTAAACCTAGGCGAGATGCTAACAAAACAGTGGTAGCAGTAGCTAATTCAGCGCAAAATCCTGCACTTGGTTGCAGAGGGATAATATGTTGACCAATGGTGGTGATCACTTTTCTACCCCAAATCCCTAATCCGCTGACTATTCCTACACCTCCTAAAATTATTACCCACCCAGGAACGGTGATTCCATGAATGGGAACTTTCTGGGTTTGGTCAATGTAGGAAATTACTGCCAAAGGAGCAATTGCATTGCCAATGTCGTTAGCACCATGGGCAAAAGCAACAAAGCAAGCACTTAAAAGTTGAAACTTGGCAAATAATCCTTCTATCAAGTTGTGGATGGGGGATGCTGAAATTTGCCCGGTGGTATTTTCCACCTGTTTCCAACTATATATTGTCAGAACAATAATGCCAAGTACAATAGTAAAAATGGCAATACTGTGTGGAGGGATCTGTAAGCCCACTTGTTGATCGAAAAACCTGGTTATTGGTTCCGCTAAGGGAACCAACACTATGGCTCCAAATACACTCAGAACAATCACACTTAGCCAGGGAATCCATTCCTGTAATCTTTGCTGGGAGTTGGTTGGGGATAATATGTAATTCTGGATGATACTGTAAAAAATACCAGCTATACTGGCACTCACTATAGGTGTCAATACCCAAATCAGGGTTATGGTTCTTATGGCTTGCCAGTCTATATTGTCTACACCCGTTGCTACCCAGGTAAAGCCGGCAATAGCACCAACTACCGCATGGGATGATGATACAGGTAAAGATAGGGCTGTGGCTAGTTGGAGCCATAATCCTGATGATATAAGCACTGCCATCATCCCTAACAACAGGGTTCTGGGTGTGGTGATAAACAATTCCGGATGGGCAATTTTCGTCCCCAGGGTTTCTGTCACACCTCTCCCAAATAATACAGCACCCGCAAATTCTAAAACCCCCGCTATGATCATGGCCTGTTTTAGTGTAACTGCTTTTGACCCTACGGATGTTCCCATGGCATTAGCTATATCATTAGCACCCAGGTTAAATGCAAGATAGAATGATAACAAGCTGGCAATAATCAATTGGTTCATTTCATGGGTAAATTAAGATCTTATAGGTTTCTGCTGTGGGTGCGATCGCCTGCTCTACTGCTTGATGTAATTTTTCTAAAGGATAGCGATCGCTAATTAATGCCTGAACGTTAATGCGGCGACTAAAAACTATATCTGCTGCTAGACTTTGTAACCTATAGGAGGAACTGTAACTTCCTATTAAGTCTATTTCTCGACGATAGAGAATATTGGGGTTAATGGGTATTTCCACCTCGTCGGGGAATTCGGCAAAAAAGAGTATTTTGCCACCCTTGCGGGTACAGTTCAAGGCTTGAAAAAAGGCTTTATCACTGGGAACTGCCAACAATGCCACATCAGCACCCATTCCTCCCGTCAAGTCTTGGACTTTTTTAGCCAAGTCTGGATCACGAGCATCAAATGCTGCTTCTGCTCCTATCTCCATAGCTTTTTCAATTCTGGATGGTAAAAGATCCGTGGCGATCGCCCTAGCACCAAAATATTGCACCAACATAATAAACATTAACCCAATGGGACCTGCTCCAGTAATTAACACTGTTTGTCCTGGTGCTATTTGAGCTTTTTTTACAGCTTTTAGACAGCAATTAGTAGGTTCTACAAAACTGGCTTCTTCAAAACTAATATGGTCGGGAATGGGGATTAAACCCCCGTTTTCCACAATATGACCTGGCACCTTCACATATTCGGCAAAACCCCCTCCACTGGGGTTAAAACCTGCTGTGGTAGAAATATTTTTATAGACATCGCATACAGAAAAATTTTCATTCAGGCAATAGGCGCAGCGCATACAGGGTATATGATGCATCACTGCTACCCGGTCTCCCACTTGCCAACCGTTGACCTGAGAACCCACTGCAGCAATAGTGCCAGCGGTTTCGTGTCCAAAAATCCGTGGGGGTTCATACAGAGGATAACGGATCTTTTTAATATCCGATTGACATAAACCCACCACTCTTACTTGCACTAATACTTCCTCTGGTGCTAAATGAGGAACTGGAACTTCCTCATAGGATAACTGATTTACGCCTCTAAATACTTGTGCTTTCATTGCTATTTTTAGTTAGTTTAGTTAGGTTTCAGTCGGGAATTAGTGAGCAATCACCACTCCCCAACCATTCTCGTTTAAGCCGTAACCTCTTGAGTTGTTTTTTGATTTATAGCTGCATATAGCCTATTTAAAGCATTCACATAAGCCTGAGCAGAAGCTACAATTATATCTGTATTAGCTGCATGACCGGAAAACACGCGGGACTCGTAACGCAGACGAATGGTTACCTCTCCCAAAGCATCAATTCCAGCTGTCACGGATTGTACAGAAAATTCTATCAGATCATTAGGCACATTCACCACTCGATTGATAGCCCTATAAACCGCGTCTACTGGCCCTGTACCTATGGCCGCATCAGTCAGTTCTTGACCATCTGGAGTGCGAAGAGTTACGGTAGCAGTGGGTCTAGCATTGCTACCACAGGAAACCTGCACCAACTCAATTTTAAACAAATCGGGAACTTGTTTAATTTCATCATTAACAATAGCTTCCAAATCCCAATCTGAGATTTCCTTCTTTTTGTCTGCTACATCCTTAAAACGAATAAATGCCCTATTGAGATCATTTTCCGACAATTCAAAGCCCAACTCTTTTAATCGGGATCTAAAAGCATTCCTGCCCGAATGTTTACCCAATACTATTTGGTTGTCAGTTAATCCAATCGATTGGGCATCCATAATCTCATAAGTGAGTTTATTCTTGAGTACCCCATCTTGGTGAATACCAGATTCATGAGCAAAAGCATTAGCACCCACTATGGCTTTGTTGGGTTGTACCAACATTCCCGTTAAATTGGAAACCAATCGAGAAGTCTTATAAATTTGTCTGGTGTCAATATTGGTTAAAGGTGCTTCCGAATCAGCTGGTCTACCAAAGAACGGATTAAAGTATTGTCGTCTGACATGAAGACCCATGACCAATTCTTCTAGAGCAGCATTACCAGCTCTTTCGCCAATACCATTAATAGTACATTCCAGCTGTCTAGCACCATTCTTTACTGCTTCTAAGAAGTTAGCAACCGCCAGACCCAGGTCATTATGTCCGTGTACAGAAATGATAGCTTGGTTTATATTGGGAACATTTTCCTTAATCCCCCTAATCAAATTGCCAAACTCTCCGGGGGTGGTATAACCCACCGTATCAGGAATATTAACCGTGGTTGCACCAGCAGCTATCACCTCAGTTAAAACCTCATACAAAAATTCTGGATCCGATCTACCAGCATCCTCGGGGGAGAACTCCACATCATTAGTGAAGCTCTTGGCGTATGCTACCATGTCTCGAGCTATAGATACAACTTCTGGGCGAGTCTTCTTCAGCTTGTACTGTAGGTGGATATCAGAAGTAGCGAGAAAAGTATGGATTCGACCCTTAGCTGCTGGTTTAATAGCCGCAGCTGCTGTTTTAATATCATCCTGTTTAGCTCTAGCCAAACTACAAATAATCGGACCCTCTGGCAAACCTACAGTCTCAGCAATTTTGCTCACTGCGGCAAAATCACCCGGACTGGCAAAAGCAAAACCAGCTTCAATCACATCTACCCCCAAACGTGACAACTGTTTGGCTATAACCAGCTTTTCTTCAATGTTTAAGGTAGCTCCTGGACACTGCTCTCCATCTCGCAGCGTGGTATCAAAGATGATAATTCTATCCGCTTGATTGTTCATTGGTTTCGATTTGGTTTTAAGTTAACTAATTGGTAAAGGTTAAAATACCTTGAACTTTATTAAAAGGAATGTAAGAGTCAGTTTAAAGAATGTAGAATTAATAGTTTAAAACTAGCTGATGTATAATTAAATTTCAAATAACCAGCAAATTTATCAATTGGCGGTTAGGGACTTGGCCTGGTTGGACTGATCCATTGATTCCCACTCATAGTTACTGACTCCTTATTCATATCTAACTGTTGCTTTTTGACACTGCCTAGATTAGGTGTAATTCTACTAAGCTTCGGTTTTTTCTATTTGATCTCTAATATCGTTCAGGTCTATATATCTATCAGTAGCATTACGTAACTCTCGGGCAATCATGCCCTCTGTCGACACAACGGTAATATGGGTATTTTTAGAGCGTAACAGCTCAATTGCCCTTTCAAAGTCACCATCTCCACTAAATAAAACTACTCGGTCATACTGATCGACGGTATTGAACATATCCACAACAATTTCAATATCCAAATTTGCTTTTTGTGAATAACGGCCAGAAACATCATCATAGTATTCCTTGAGGATTTTCGTGCGTACCGTATATCCCAGACTAATAAGTGCATCCCGGAAACCACGTTGGTCTTGAGGATCTTTTAAACCAGTGTACCAAAAAGCATTGATTAATGTTGTTTCAGGTTGTTCGTTCTTAAAATATTCTAACACTCGTCGCGGGTCAAAAAACCAGCCATTTTTTTGTTGAGCATAGAACATATTATTTCCGTCTACGAAAATAGACAGACGACTCATGGGCAAAACCATAGAAATTTACACCTAAATAATAAATAAGAATGTAAGTTTAAACAATAGATTATAGCAATTCTTAATTAGAGGGAAATCAGCACCGGGGATCACGGAACAGTTTGACCTGGGACAAAACAGCAACCCAGTCAGGAGAAACAACATAAAAGGGGAGTTAGTTAATTAGATTCCAACTCAGGAAGTCTCCCCATTTCTACTGTTCCCCGGGATCCATCAATGCGTACTTTTTGACCATCTCGTAATAAGTCAGTAGCTCCATGTATATCCATGACCGCAGGAATGCCATATTCCCTGGCCACAATTGCACCATGGGAAAGTTTGCCACCAGTTTCAGCAATCACCCCACCAGCACGAACTAAAATGGTGGCCCACCCAGAATCTGTGTAGGGTACCACTAGAATTGTCTGTTTATTAATTTCCCCTGCTTCCTGAAAATTGCGCACTATCTTCACTTTTCCTATGGCTTGTCCCCGACTGGCTGGAATTCCTACTAAAACTCGGTCAGAAACATTCACTGGTTTAGTTTTAGTCATTGGATAGGGTGGATTGTTGCCATAAACCACCGCCGGAATTTGGCTGATTTCACCATCTTGCCCAAACTGCGATCGCCTGCTGGCTAACAATTTTACTAATTGTTCTGTCAATTGCGGATCTACATCAACAACTAAACGTCTAATCTCACCTAGGTTTAAATAGAAAATGTCTCCCGGTGCTGTTAATAGATGAGATGCTAACCAGGTCTTTTCTAAAGCCAAGAATGTCCAGCGTAATTCGGCCAGAAGTCGAGAATAAACTTCCGTAACTATTCCTTTTAAGTTGACACGATTTTGAACATTGCCCTCCTGGCGTTTTGTGGATCCCTGGTTACTGATAACTTCATGGGTTTCTAGGATCTGTATGAACATCTGCCTAAACAAGTCCGGTTGTTCCTTCCACCTAGGCACAGCAATATCAGTTGCTACTTGACTTAAATAACCATACTCTTCTAAAACCTCCTGGAATTCTTCTACAATCCCTTGACCTGAAGTGGTTTGTGCCAATTGGTCAAAAACTCTTTGAGGTTCTAAATCAGGCAATAGATCTTTTGCTGCTATGGCTAGACGTTGTAAAGAGTGCAATGATGATATTTCAGGAGCATTACTGTGATCAATTTCTTCATCTTTGACACGGAATAATTTCTGGCGGATAGCAGCACTTAAAGGGGATAAAATACTATAGTAGGTAACCTTTTCCAATAAATCCAGAATTTGGTCCACCCTGTTCAAGAGTTGAGATGGTGATAATTCCCCCAAAGACTCATTAGCCAATTGTGTCATTCCGGGAAGAAAGAGTCGGGAGTAATCCAATTTGAACTGCTTTTCTAAAGCAATTTCCCGTTGCAATAGTTTGAGTAATCCCGGTAAGTTCTTGAAAGTCGAAGCTAGGGGGGGACGACTTATTTTCCCACCCCTGGTTAAAAACTCTAAACTTTCTGGCGGTAACCCCATGGCCAGGAACACCTCACCCAACAAGGAAGCATTAAAGTAGGCTCTGGAGTAGTGAAGCGTAGCCATTTTAGTAAAGTCTAGACCAGAAGCACTCTCTCCTAAAACTATGGTAAATAGTTTTCCCCATACTCCACAGGTTAAAGGTAAATTAATCGACCAAGTTAGGGGACGAATCACACCGGGAATCACCTCAGCCGCTATTTTTCTTGTCCAGATGGGCACTAGAGTAGTAATTGGTCGAGCTTGCAAGACCCACAGGGTTTGCCCATCGTAACTCCACTCTATATCCTGGGGAATGCCATAATAATTGTCTTCTACCCTTCTGGCCAGATAGGCTACTTGTTTGATTAATGACTGAGGAATTTTTCCCTCTCCCTCAAATTGCACCGTAGATAATTTATCTTCCCCCAACACAAACAGACGATATTGTTCGGGTGTTACCTTCCCAGAAACTACTTGCTCTGGAGTTCCTACCACAGCCTCAATTACTACTGCATCCCCCTGTTGAGAAATGGGATCACGACTAAATGCTACCCCCGAATAAACACTTTGTATCTGAGGTTGGATTAGTACAGCCATACCCACATCCTTTACCCCTAAGTCCTGTCTATACTTTACCGCATTCTCACTATTGTAGGATCTCTTAACCTCTGCGATCGCCAGACTTAAACCTTGCTTGCTAGTAACATTTAGCACTGTCGTATATTGTCCGGCTGCGGATGCCTGTTGGGAGTCCTCACCAATAGCAGAAGAGCGAACTACCAGGGGTGACAATGGAGATGGTTGGAGGAAATTAATCAACTGGCCAGGATCGTCAAAAGGAGCTAAAACCCAACCTTTAGGTACGGAGTAACCCCGGCGCTTAACCTGTGATAATGTAGCGGATTTAGCACCAAATACCTCCGGATCTAACACATCATCTAAAGTAATAATAGTTGGTTTACTACCACTTAAATACTCCATTATTGGTTTAACTAGCAGCTGTGCTCCCTGGGGTGGTAATTCCAGGTCATCAGGGATTTGTTGATAAATCCACCCCATTAAACCGGCCAAAGTAAAGGCGGCAATAATTTTACTGAGGTCTTGACCATGGAGGAAGGCCACCAGCACAGGAAATAGAATCAGCACCCCAAATTGGATTACCTGTCTAGAACGGAGAAGGAGAAAGCCAATAGCTGCTGACAAAGTGACACATCCTGCTATCAATGGGTCATGGAGCAAAAATCCCCAGGACACATTGGTAGTTCCTGCACCCCTGGTGAAAGTGTATCTACCTATGACTAAAGCAATGAGAGCAATTAATTCCCAAAAGGATCCTTGGGGGAAGAATATCCGAGTAATTAACACAGCAGCGATTCCCTTCAGAGCTTCCGAGATCACTGCTAAAACACCTACCACTCTTCCTCCGTGATAAAATGCTGCTGCTACACTAAGATTACCAGTACCCACTTGTTCTAATCGCCTACCCTTGATTATTCCGGTTATCCAAGCAATGATTGGCATTGCGCCCAAAAGTGGACAAGTAATTAAAATAACTAATAAACCCCAAAACTGAGACATTATATGAATATTTATTGATTTATTGTTGTGTGTAATGTATTCTTACTTGAAAACTAGGTTAGGTTTTGGCAAGGTAAGTACCTGTAGCTCCCACCATCCGCGTCCTAGAAAGTATGGAAAAGCTACAGGCCTAGTCGAAATCTTAATAGACTTAGCCCAATGCGTATGCTGATCTCAAAGCCCAGATAATGAGTATTGCTATAGAACCTAATACCAATACAGTAGATACCATTACTAGCTTGGGAGAGTCCGCACCCTCAAACTTCATAATTCCGCGATTCAAGTCGGACATACTTTTATGGCCCTCCTTTGTTAGAGTTAGAGTCTGTCCGAATTGATTGTAATCCTTCCTTTGACTAATTGGGGTTAAATTTAGGTTATTTTTATTAAAGTAGTCAATAAAATGTCCGCGAATGCGGACATATATCAGGGCTTGTTGTTACTTTTGTTGGCTACAATCATGGATGGAACATGATGCTTTTATATTTGACCACTAGGAACAAAAAGTCAAGGGTTTAGTAGTGTTTAATTAGACATAATTACAGCAATTATGAGAATTATGCAATTTATAAACTATACTGAGTAGCGCCTTGATGTATAAACCCAAGTTTTCTCTGGAGGAGATTCTATTTTTTTAGTATGGGAAGAGCCAACAATAATTAAAGTTCGCATATCCGCATCCCTAGGTTCTAACTCCTGTAAACTTATGACCTTTAAGATTTGTCCTGGTCTGCCAATATTACGTCCTAATATTATGGGGGTATGAGGTTTTCTGTATTGTAATAATATATTCTTAGCTGCTGTCAATTGCCAAGTTCTGGTTTGGGAAATTGGATTATAAAATGCAATGACAAAATCCCCCTGAGCAGCATGAGTAATTCGTTGAGCAATGACTTCCCAGGGCTTTAAAATATCCGAGAGAGAGATAACACAAAAATCATGACCTAGGGGGGCGCCAACCGCAGCAGCAGTGGCCTGCATAGCAGAAATACCTGGAGCAACTTCAATATCAATGGTTTGCCATTCTGGTTGGTCATATTGACCTTTATCTAGCACATCAAAAACTGCTGTAGCCATGGCATAAATACCTGGATCTCCTGAAGAAACCACTGCCACATATCGTCCTTGAGCTGCTAAATCTAGGGCTTTTTTGGCGCGGGATTCTTCTTCTCGGTTGTCTGATTCATGTATGTTCTTACCATCAGCTAGAGGACCAATTAGATTGATATAAGTTTTATAACCGACTAAATCAGTAGCACTGTGAAGAATTTCCTGTACTTGAGGAGACATCCATTGCATTCCTCCTGGTCCCGTACCGATAATAGTCAGTTTTCCCCTGGGTTGCCCAATAGTTTCCGGGTCAATAATTTCTTGAGAAATACCCAGGGTAATTGGAGAAAATGGTGAATGAAAGGATGTATGATAGGCTATGGTCGCACCAACCACCGCTTCATGAAAACTGCATCCTTGATCAGTTAGTTCTTGGATCTGATTTGTGGTCAGAAATCTCACCGGTAAGCAAAAAGTTTTGCTAATATCCTGCAAAATAGCGTTATTAGCTAAAGTAAGAGGAGCAATTATCACTGCCAAGGCGTGGGGAGAAATTTCTGATGTTGTCAATAATTCATAAATATGGTTGAGTGTTTGTGAATGAAGGGAGGATAAAATAACTGCCACCCTTTGTGGGTGATAGACTAAACAATTAGATGGGGGAATTAGGTTTTTTTCCGTAACTTGAATAGTTAATTCTCCCCTGTCATCAATGGGCAAATTACTCCCACTCAACCAAGGAGCTATACCCTGTAATTTAACTTTTGCTCCTGCTAATAAATCAGCTATAAATTTTTTTCCGTTGTCTGGATTAACTAAATAATAACCCCTGGGTGGAGATAATAAAGCGGTGCGAAATCTTAAATCTCCCGTAGTTGTAATGGCAGGTTTTATATTTAAACCGGCTCCTATTTGCCGTGCTAGTTCGTTTACTCCAGTTAACCCACCCAATAGAGGAACCACTGCGCTACCATCTTCCGCCACAGCTAGTAAAGGTGGTTCTTGATTTTTATGGGTAATTAAAGATGCCACCGTTCTAATTAAAATACCCGCAGCACATATACCAATTATGGGGGTTCCCGTCACAAACAATTGTCGCAGGGTATCTCCAAAATCAGTAAAGCTCACATCCACATCAGAGGTACGATTGGCTAAACCATATATTTTGGCACCCGGTATAACGCCAACAATTTTTTTTGCCACTATGAGACTATTCTGACTGAGAATTATAACCACCGGTTTTGTTGTGTTTTTTTCCAATCTATCCATAATATTATTGTCACAATGTAATTTGCTGTAATTAGACAAAATCAAATTTAATCACATTTAGTCTGTAAACTACAGTCTTTGTTTAGTAGGTATGACAATCATCGAAAAATAAGGTACTCCTTCAGGGTCTACCTCATCCAGTGGCACAATTCTCTGTTGTGTAGTAGTTGCGCGTTCAATATACTTTGCTCGGGAACTTAGTCCCAATTGATGCAGCACATCCCGGATTTTGACAAAATGACGACCGATCTTCATAATAGCAGCAGCATCAGCGGAAAGAAGTTGACTAATTAACATTTCTCTAGGCAGCGTACCCGGTAAAACCTTCAAAATATCATTATAATAAGTAAAAGGTACACCCAAAGAAATCGGACAAGCCATTAAAGAAGAAATCCCGGGCACCACCTCCGTCTGATACTTATCTGAAAGTCGAGTAAATATATACATAAAAGATCCATAAAAAAACGGATCTCCTTCGCATAATACCACCACATCCCGACCAGCTGCCAAATGTGACCCAATAGGTTCAACCTCGCGATCATAGATATCTTTAGCCTTTTCCGGTTCCAGAGCGCGGGGAAGATGATATAAAACCTCTATTTGATTCCCAGGTAAGTAGGGAGAGACAATTTTTCTAGCAATACTTTCTCGATCTATAGCTGACTGATAGGCAATAACAGAAGCAGAACGTATTAAACGCAATGCTTTTAATGTTAACAGTTCCGGATCTCCAGGACCAACCCCAACTCCATACAAACGACCTTTTAAATTCATGTTTCTTCCTCGCATGCTAGCGCATTAATAGCAGAAGCGGCGATCGCACTTCCACCCCGTCTACCATGTAAAGTTAAAAATGGCACACCACGACTGTTCTCCGCCAGGGCGGCCTTAGATTCAGCAGCGCCGACAAAACCCACAGGAAAGCCTAGAATCAGAGCTGGACGTGGCACTCCTTCATCCAACATTTCTAGCAATCTAAATAATGCCGTAGGAGCATTACCAATAGCCACAACCGCACCATCAAGATGAAATCGCCATAGTTCCAGAGCTGCTGCTGAACGGGTATTGCCTAACCGTTTAGCTATTGTGGGCACTTCTGGATCATTCAAAGAACAAATAATAGCATTCGTAGTAGGTAATCTTTTTTTAGTGATTCCCTGTGCAACCATCTGACAATCACATAAAATAGGTGCGCCAGAAGCCAAAGCCTTTTTGCCTAAATTTACCGCATCTAGTGAGTACGCTAAGTCTTTTACTATATCCGTCATACCACAGGCATGAATTAAACGCACAGCTATCTTTGCTACATCCTCCGGAAGACTATCTAATTGTGCTTCCGAGCGGATAATGTCAAAAGATTTTTTGTATATTTCTCCAGCATCTCGTATATAATTATACATAAACTATACATAAAATAGAAAAATTGCAAGATTAAAAACACTAAACTGAGAGTTGAGTGAAAAACTCCTTGAGTTGAGATATATCATAACGATTGGCAAACTCGGTAAAGGACTCTTGAGGACTCAGACGATTAAGTATATATACTTTGAATATATTTTCCATGAGTTGAGGTAATTGGGCAAAGGGGAAATTTTCATAAATTGGGCGGTAAATATTATTACCAATATACACTTGATATGCTGGGACAGATTGATTTTCTTGCTCAATGTTGACCCCAAGTAATGTAATATCACTTTCAGTGTGTTGGGCGCAAGACTTAGGACAGCCAGTGAAATGAATATTAATATGGGAATCTAGATTTATATGGGTTTGTAAATATTCGCTTAATATCAAAGCATGGGTTTTTGTGTCCGTAGCAGAAGAGGAGCAACCACTGCTTCCGGAACAGGAGACCAACCCACTTTTTATGTTTGTAGGTGAGTAGTCAAGTTGCAAATCATGAATTTCCGAAGTTACCCAAGAAAGGTGTTGTTGAGGAATATTAGTGAGCAGTAAATTTTGCCAAGGGGTTAGTCTCAGTTCACCGGAGCCATATTGGGTTGCCATATTAGCCAATCGGCGAACTTGCCAAGTTTGTAATCGCCCCAGAGGTAAAACCAGACCAATATAAAACATTCCTGATTGTTTTTGGGGATGAATACCCAAATGGAAAACCTGGTCATGTTTTTGAGAGTTAAATTTGTGGTTAGGCAAAAGATTTGGAGAAGGAGCATGGGAGACTTGAAATTCCAGATCCCTTATCTTTTCTAAATCAAGTAACCTACTTTTATGTAAAAGCACCAACACTTTATGTAAGAAACATTGCCATCCCACATTATTAATTACCTCTCGTAATCGGGGTTTGTGTTTAGCAAAGCATTCTTTAGAGAGCAAAGTGTATTCCAGATAGACTTGTGCCACAGATCCCAACACGGGTATACATTGTTCAGGAGTCAACCAAAGAGAGAAATTTGGGGAAAAATTTTCCTTTCCAGTGGCACAAAAATAAAAAATGGGATATATTAGTTGATGTCCCCATTTCCCCGTAGGAAAGAACTTAGGTTCTTTCCTACCCCCCCCAACAAGTAAAGGAGTAGCATCCAGAGCAGTAAGAGATATGTCATTGGGAAAACTGGCGATAGATACTTTACCACCACCATCAAAACCCACACTAAACTTAGCTGAAAGCTCCCCTAGTTGGGGTTGATTATTAATATATTGCTCCCAATCTTGAATGAGCGGGCGAACATCTATTAACTCTCCTGGGTCTATACCAGCAGTAGGGCTAGTCATGATATTGCGGAGATGGTCTATAGCGGGATTAACAGCAGCCATACCAGAAGTTTGTAGGGTGTGCAGGTCATCCGTACTTATTTCCCGCTGAATTTCTCGGATTTGTAAGTTAGCGCGATTAGTAATATCAACATAACCACCCCCATAATCGTCAGCCATATTAGCGATCAGATGAAATTGTTGGCTATTTAAAATGCCACCAGGGGTGCGGATGCGACAGAGAATGCCATCTTGGGCAAAAGTGTTATAAAATAGACCGGGACAAGCTGTAAATGGACTTAACAAAACAAATCTCCGTGCGACGCGGGGACAGAATAGGTGGAGGTTCTTAGAAGTGGCATTCTGACTTGTGCAATTTTTAGATTTTAGACCTTGAGACCAAATAGGTAAGGCGTCTAGAATCGTTGGTTGCTCAACAGCTGCGGCACAGTCCCGGAATTTCACCGGAGTTTCCCACATCTAAGAACTTGTGCGAACTGGCAATTCAAAACTTCAGGAATTAGTTTTATTGCGATACTTTTTTGCTAACTAAGTAGGGAGGCACAATTATTTGTTAGGACGAGTTAGCGGTAGGGTAACCCATACTGATTAACTAGCTGATTGCCATTGTAACACAATTATTTTATTTTTTCAAGACTTTCTACGATTTTGCGGAAATGCTATATCTCCCCTTACGAATTACGAATAGCCACAGCTAGGAAAAAAATATGCCTCGCCAAATACCCTGAGTTATAGTATAATCATACCCAAATGTACATACCTTAACAACAATTACCTCTGTGGGAGTAGTATATATAGGCGATCGCGCAACGGGTAAGACACACTTAGCCCTAGAATTAACCAATCCGAGACATGAACATGTGAAAGTTACCAGTCCAGACTATGACCAACTTAAGTTATTATTACTAGATGAAAACTCCATGTCTAAACCTACGGACACACTAAAGCCCTATCAAAGGTATTTAGAAATGAATGTTCAACTGCCATCTGGCAATAAAAGGGTTGAATTAGACTGGATTGACACCGGAGGGGAAGTATGGCGGGGAAATTGGCAAAGGGATAATTCTGACAAATGGAAAGACTACTTAGAACCCATTCGTCAGAGTGAGGGGATATTACTCATTCTTCCACCCCATAGGGGAATGACCTTTCAACCTGGTGTAGACACCCAAGAATTTCCCACAGAGCAACAATGGTGTAATCGTTTTGAAACCTGGGTGACATTTTTCTGTGACCAGTGTCCCCAAATTAGACATTTAGCCATTTGTCTCAACAAAGCCGACTTATTTTGTGATCTATCCCAAGAGGGACAGAAACTGGCCTATAGACCTTATAATAGTCCCTGTAATTGGCAACAAAGACATGAACACGTACTAAAAAAATATTTTCGTCCCGTGTATTCCCAAATCCGGAGATTAGGTGAAGGTATGAGCAGTCCATCCGTAAAATGTTTTATCACATCAATTTACCATCGAAGCTTATTAGAACTACCTTGGATTTACTTAGGCAGTTTTTTAGGTAAATAAGATAACTTTGTTGACACTAGGCAAAAAACATTTTAAAAAAGGTTACCCAACTAAAAAAGAACTAAAAAGGGGAAGAGTATGAGTAATATCCATATAATTGGGCCCCAGGCCGCAGGTAAAACCACATATTTAGCAGCTTTAGCCTACCAACCAGAGACATCGAGATCACCCGTGAGACAGGCCAATATTAAGGTAAAGACATTAAATGAAGAAACCAGAGAACTAGTAGACAAAGCAGAAAACATAATTTTAGAAGGAGCTTCTTTAGAACCCACCCAGAAATATGTCAAAACCATTGATGATTTAAAAGTTTACTCATTTTTAATTGAAATCAAGAGAAAATGGCGGAACCTAGAGAGACTACAACTAACAGTAAGAGACTACCCAGGAGAAGTTTTTAAAGAGTTAGAATCTGGTTCTAGGGATCCGATACATGAAGAATTTATAAACGAGTGTTTGAGCGCAGACACCCAGGGTTGTTTAATCCTGCTAACCGAGTGGGAACAAGGGATGGACAAATTTTATAAACGAGTATTCAGAAGATTTATAGCCCTGATGGATGAACAACAAAGATTGCAAAATTTGCGATTAGCCATAGCCATGAGCAAATGTGAGAGAGGGGAATTATGGCCTGGTAGATTAGATCCTGAAAGCGACCTATTTGCCATTCACTTTCCAGACACACTACGCTTGTTAAGAGACAATATTCCCCCGAAAAACCTAGAATTTTATGCCATATCCGCCTTTGGAGTTTTAAGTAACAAAGATCCCCGACCCAACCGTAAAGAAGAACTAGGAAAAAAAGACAGATATTCTGTTTTAAGAGATCCCGACAGATGGTCACCATACTGTTTAGTATCCCCCCTTTATTGGTTAAGTACAGGTAAGAGGATCCAAGGATATGTTTAACTTCTTCAAAAAGAAAGATAAAACATCACAGGATAGTGCCTCAGTGAGACTAATAGGCGATCGCACTGCGGGGAAGACCACCTATATGGCATCCTTAGCGAGGTGGCCAAATGCCAACCCTGAAAGTTTAGTGCAAGCAGTAACAGCCATAGACGAAGGGGGACAGGATCTAATCAGCAAAGCACAAAACATACTAGAGCAGGGACTAGAACTAGAAAGTACCCAACTATCCTCCAACGTATCAGACGTTAGAGATTGCACCCTGCAAATCACCCTAAAAGAGAAAAATCAACTACTGAATTTAAACGTCAGTTGTAAAGACTACTCAGGGGAATTTTTTAGAGACCTATTGCACCAAAACAATTCCCAACTAGAGGAATATTTAGAAGATTGCGTCCAGGCCAATGGTATTATATTTTTAGTTGATGGTAGTAGTAGACGTAAGGATTCAGAGTATGTGAATGGGTTAGATAAGTTTTTGTTACTATTAGATCGGAATGATATAGCGGGGAGTAAAAAGAGGATTGCTCTAGTATTAAATAAATGTGAACAACCGGACCTATGGGTAAACCGAAATAAACCAGAATACCTAGCATCTGCGAGATTTCCCCAAGTGTGTAGTAGATTAAAGGCCTGGCAAAAAATGGGAGGGGGGAACATAGAGTTTTTTACAGCATCAGCATTTGGCATGTTGGGTACTAAGTACCCGGAACCCAATGTAAACTTATTGACCAGAGGGAGATCAGGAGTGACAGCAGTGATTAGAAATCCCAAATTATGGAGACCCTTTGGTTTAATTGCTCCCATTTATTGGCTATGTAAAGGTTCTCGTCATCCACAACTAGATAACGGTTAAAAATATGAACTCATCCGACAATAAAATCTACGAAATCCACGAATTTAGTACAGGTATTCAATTTGAGCAGCGAGGTAATAGTTGGGTTTCTACAGGGTTTACTGGGCGATATATGAACAGCACCATGGGGGAGGAGATTCCCAAAGTGGTAGAGAGGTCAATTGCCAATGAAGAATTTGCCCTAGCGGAAGGATCATCCACAGAGAAACCAGCAATAATTGCCAGAATATTAGGGAGCGGGGATGATATTTGGTCAGTGATAGCAGTGGTTACCAGGGGGAGAGATGAAGTAGGGAGGAGTGCAGCTTTTCACCGTTATTTTTTATGTCAGGGAGATCATAAACTGAGGGTGATATTAGCCTGGTGGGAACAAAATAACCGACCAACATTTAACCCTCTGGATAAACAAGATGAAGGTAGTCCCCATATATTTGAAGGGAAGATACCACAACCACCAGATTTAGAGCAAATATTGCCATTATTCAAGGTACAAACTAAACCAGAGGAAGAGCAAAGATTATCATCCCCCGCACAACAATCTGAATTTACACAGGAACTCTCACAACCATCACATGTACAAACTGAACCGCACGGAGAGCAAAGATTGTCATCCCGTGATCAACAACCTGTATCTACATGGGGATCCCAACAATCATCTGAACCACAGGTGGGTGGACACCAATCTACACAGAGAGTTCAACCATTATCATTCGAGATAGGAAAGCCATCAGGACAGCAAAGATTATCATCCCCCGCACAACAATCTGAATTTACACAGGAACTTTCACAACCGTCAGATGTACAAACTGAACTACAGGGACAGCAAAGATTCCCATCTCCTGCTCAGCAACCTGTATGTACATGGGGATACCAACAACCCTCTGAACCACAAGTGGAGGAATACTCCCTATTTGAGCAATTAAGTCCCATAGTTTTAGAGCCAAATGTCCAGTATGATTTATATACCATCAACGTATTAGCAATTAACAAATGGAACTCCTGTAAAAATGGACTACCAGTATGTTGGGCATTTGACGTAGAAGCACTAGTCAAACCAGAAAGATTTCAGGTGATTAAACCAGCATCCCAAAAAGCAAGAGATGGAATAAACAGAGCGATCGCAGCTGGGAGTAGAGTGGTCAGAAATGCAGTAAACATTGATGAAGCAGCATTAAAATCTGCTCTCAGGAGTTTAGCAAATAGTTCTCAAGTGAAACCCGAATCGGTAGAAACCATTATAAATGGGTTAAATAATAAAGATGTCACCCGTGAATATT